>CAYZQQ010000019.1:0-9187 GCA_964480075.1 uncultured Anaerolineaceae bacterium | reverse complement strand
GCTCTTTCTACTCTGTCCCCGTTGTGAAAAACGAAAAAACGCTATTTCACCAACCCGACTTTGCCATTGAATTCTTCAATCAGGGCGTCAATTTCATCGGTATGGCTGCGGATGTCCTTCCAATAATTCCGGTCATACCATTGCGCCTGAATTTCGTCGTATGTCTTCCCCTGTTGTTCCACCCAGGTGTAATATTTCAGATTATGCACCCGTTTGCGATCCGCATAGCTGAGTTCCTGCAAATTATCGGTGGTCAAGCCGAGCAAGTCGCGATGGTATGCCACGGCTGCGTCGGTGTCTGAAAATTCGCCGCGTTCAGCCGTGAGTTCTTCCAGACGGCTGCCGTACATTTCCATCGAATCGGTCAGCACGGTGACGACCACATCCTCTTCGCCCAGTTCATAATATTTGGCAAATTTAATGGCAGACACCAGATTGCTCGCGCCGGAAATGCCCAGCAAATTCAGATTGTCCACCAGCGACTCCGGCACACCCTGCGAGGCGAGATACCGCTTGCCCGCCGGTTCGTTGAACAGCCGAATGAGGTTGACCGGGATTTCATCATCCACCGCGACCACCATATCGGTATTTTTGACGTTGTGAATCCACGGCACATGTTTGTCGCCAATCCCTTCGATGCGGTGCGCGCCGAACCCGTTTTGCAGCAGGGTGGGGCATTGCAGGGCTTCGCTGGCGACGATTTTGCCGGCAGGGAATTGCTCCTTCAGATAATCACCCGCCGCAATGGTCCCCGCGGAACCGGTGGCCGAGATAAACCCGGCAAACTCGTCGTTTGCGCCCATCACTTGTTCCAACAATTCCGTGATAGCATGACCAGTGACTTCATAATGCCACAGATGGTTACCGTATTCTTCAAACTGGTTGAAAATGACCAAATCTTCGCCGGATTGCCGCAGTTCCCAGCATTTGTCAAAAATTTCTTTCACGTTACTTTCAGTACCGGGGGTTTTGATGATTTCGCCCGCCACATTTTCCAGCCATTCAAACCGCTCACGGCTCATGCCTTCCGGCAGAATGGCGATGGACTGGCAGCCCAACAGCGCGGAATCATACGCGCCGCCGCGGCAATAATTCCCCGTGGACGGCCAGACCGCTTTTTGGGTGCTGGGGTCGAATTGACCGGTCACCAAACGGGGAACCAGACAGCCAAACGCCGCGCCAACTTTGTGCGCGCCGGTCGGAAACCATTTGCCGACGATTGCCACGATTTTGGCGGGTGTGCCGGTCAGTTCCGTCGGAAATTCTACATAATTCACCCCGCCGAAACCGCCACCGTGCGCAACGGGTTCGTTGTGCCATGTGATGCGAAACAGGTTGAGCGGATTCACATCCCACAACCCGACATTTTTGAGTTGCGACACAACCGAATCGGGAATAAGATTGGGGTTGCGTTGCTGTTTAAAGGTGGGAATGATGATATTTCGTTCCCGCGCCCGCCGCACCGCACGTTCCAGCCGGTCGGGATAAATGGTTAAATCAATTTTTGACATAATTTCTCCTTTTTATCGGAAGCATAATGTGTAGGGGTGGCTCGCGGGTCGCCCCTATAAGAAAAAACTATTCTCCCCCGCATTCATAACTTCTTTCAATGCTTCTAAATTCGGGGCGACATGGTGTGCCCGCGTGCCGATAGCTTCTACGGCTTTCATCGCGCTGGCGACATCTTTCAGCCCGTTGCCGGTGTTCAACACCACGATGCGTTCATCTGCGGACACGAGTCCCTCCCGCACGGCGGCAACCAGCCCGGCGAAAGCGGCTGCACCCGCCGGTTCGGCGAACACGCCGCTGCCCCGTGCCAAATCGGGGATGGCATGCAAAATTTCATCGTCGCTGACGCGGATGAACGCCCCGCCCGTTTCGGTGACGGCGCGCATGGCTTTGATGCGGTCACGCGGTAACCCCGCGCTGATGCTGTCGGCGACGGTATTGGCGGAAATAGGTTTTTTGGTGAGCACATCTTCGCCATTTTGCCACGCCTGCCACAGAAAATCGCTTCCGGCGGCTTGCACGCCCATTATTTTCGGCATCCGGTCAATCCAGCCCAGCGCCAGCAGGTCTTTTAACCCTTTGTGAATCCCGCCGATGATGCAGCCGTCCCCCACGCTGACAAAAATGCGGTCGGGGGCGTGCCAGTCCAATTGCTCGCAAATTTCAAAGCCGGCGGTCTTTTTGCCTTCGCTCATGTAGGGATTGTAGCCCGTGTTGCGGTTGTACCAGTCATATTCGGCGGCGGCTTCCATGCACAAATCAAACGCATCATCATACGTGCCCTGCACCAGCATCACCGTAGAGCCGAAGGTGAGCAGTTGGGCGATTTTCGCCTGCGGCGCGGATTCCGGCACGAAGATAACATTTTTCTGCCCGACGCTGGCGCACAGCCCGCTCAGCGCGGCGGCGGCATTCCCCGTGCTGGCGGTGGTGATGACCTCCGCGCCGATTTCACGCGCTTTCACCACGGCAATGGCGCTGGCGCGGTCTTTAAAAGATGCTGTCGGCTGGCGACCGTCATCTTTCACCCACAGATGGCGCAGCTCAAGCTGCGCAGCCAGCGCGGGAGTGTGATACAGGGGCGTCCCCCCCACCGACAGCGGCGGCACCGGCGACTCGACGCGCACGGGCAACAGCGGTTTGTACCGCCAGATGGTCGGGTCGGGGTTGTGGCGCAGAGTTTCCGGCGTGATGCGCGTGGCGATGGCATCGTAATCGTACTGCACATCCAGAATGCCTTCGCTGCCGTGGTGCGGGCACACATACGCCACATCACCCGGTTGATATTCTGCACCGCAGATGGTGCATTTCAAGCTGAGAATATGGTCAATGGTCATTCGTCACTCGCTATTCGTTATTCGTCATTCGTTATTTAACAATATGGGTTCCGGTTTCGCCGCGGACGGCGCGCGCCAGATTTTCAGGGTTGGTGATGATGGCTTTTTCGCCACCGGCTTCCAAAAAGTTGATGACTGCCTGCATCTTTGGCGCCATGCTCCCTTTGGCAAAATGGGTGCCTTCGGCAAGATAGGCTTTCGCTTCTTCCAGAGTGATGGTATCCAGCCATGTTTCGTTGGGCTTGCCAAAATTGAGCGCCACTTTTTCCACGGCGGTGCTGATGATGAACACATCTGCCCCGATACGGGTTGCCAGCAACGACGATGCGAAATCTTTGTCAATCACAGCGGCGGTGCCTTTAAGGTTGCCAGCGCCGTCATCCACCACGGGGATACCGCCCCCGCCCACGGTGATGACCACCATTCCGGCTTCTAACAACGCCTTCACAGCATCTTCTTCCACAATGCGGGTGGGCAATGGGGACGCAACCACTCGCCGCCAGCCGCGCCCGGCATCTTCCACCACCGCCCAGCCGTCATTTCTTTTACGCCGTATGGCGATTTCTTCATCCATGAACGAGCCAATGGGTTTGGTAGGATTTTGGAAAGCCGGGTCATCCGCCGAAACTTCAACTTGGGTTACAACGGTCACGGCGCGTTTTTTCAACCCGACTCGCTTAAATTCATTGCGTAAATTTTGCTGCAAAGCATAGCCAATGGCGCCCTGCGTGTCCGCGCCGCAGACATCCAGCGGCACTTCATGCAATTCGTGCGCCGATAGTTCCGAACGGCGCAAAATGAAGCCGACCTGCGGTCCATTGCCGTGCCCGATGGCGACATTCCACCCATCCTGCATCATCGCGACAATGTGTTTGCAGGTTTCGTGTGCCGCATTATACTGGTCTTGAACGGTTTTGTGTTGTTTATCTTTAATGAGTGAATTACCGCCAATGGCAACCACTGCGAGTTTTTGGATTATAGTCACGTGTACTCCTTTGTACGGTTTAGTCTTCAGTATGTCAGTTGTCAGTCATCAGTTTCCGTCCGGTGAACATTTGAAAACTGACAATTGACATACTTAACTATTTATCGCATCGTTAACGCCATGACGGCTTTTTGCACATGCAGGCGGTTTTCGGCTTCGTCATACACCACTGAGTTGGGTCCATCAATGACCGCATCCGCAACTTCAATACCCCGGTCGGCAGGGAGGCAGTGCATATAAATTGCATCCGGTTTTGCCAGTGCCATGCGGCGTTCATCGGCAATCCAGTCGGTGTATTTTTTGCCGATTTCCACGCTTTCGGCTTCATCTTCGGTGGTCATCCAGCAACCCCAGCTTTTGGGGTACACAATGTCGGCGTCTTTGAACCCGGCATCCATATCGTCCATCACTTCAAACGAGCCGCCGTGCTTTTGGGTATTGTCCTTTGCCTGCCGGACAATATCCGGCATCAATTTAAACTCGGGCGGACGCACCAGCCGCACGTTCATCCCATAGCGGCTCATCAGCAAAATAAGGCTTTGCGGCACGCTGAGCGGTTTTTGGTAGCTGCTGGCATAGGCGTAACTCACGGCGATGGTCTTGCCGCGCGGGTCGCCTTTCTTCTCGATAATGGTGAGCAGGTCAGCCAGAATTTGGAAGGGGTGGTACACTTCGCATTGCATGTTCAACACCGGCACACGGCTGGCGGCAGCCACATCACGGATATATTGGTTGCCAATGCCCCAGTCACACTGGCGAATGGCGATGCCATCGTAATAGCGGCCAAAAATTTCGCCGATTTCTTTGGCGGTATCGCCGTGGCTGATTTGGGTGGTGGAATGGTCAACGAATGCGCCGTGCCCGCCAAGCTGGGCGATTCCAGCCTCAAAGCTGGAGCGGGTGCGGGTGCTGGAGAAGAAAAAGAGCATTGCCAGCACTTTATCGCGCAGGGTGGCGTGGTCTTTGCCCAACGCGCGGGCGCGTTTCAGTTCCAGCGCCACATCGATGATGGTGTCGATTTCGTCCCGACTCCATTCCTGGGTGGTGATCATATCTCTTCCGCGCAAATCTGTTTGCATGGTATTTTTCCTTTCTGTGTTTGGTATTTGGATTTACCCCTTCCCCAACCCCCTCCCCTTAAAATGGGGAGAGGTATGAATCCTCTCTCCCTCAAGGGAGAGGGCTAGGGAGAGGGTGTAATATTACTTCAAGAACGCCGGCAGGGTTGCATAAAATTCCGTGGCTTTGACCACATCTTCCAGCCGCACCGAGTCCATGACGGTGTGGGCGGTTTCTTCGTCGCCGGGTCCAAAACCGATGGCGGCAATTTTCGCTTTGCCCGCCCAGTAAACGCCGTTGGTGGAAAAATTCCATTTTCCGGCGGGTTTCGGGTCAAAGCCGATGGCTTCCCGCGCCTCGCGTCCTGCCATCACCAGCGGATGGCCTTCATCGTATGCCCAGGCGGGGAAATATTTGTCCACCGGGAAAACGAAGCCGGTATAGCTCGGTTCTTCATAGAATAATTCTTCCAGCACAATATCGCTTTTAAATTCTTCGGGGATTAGCGCGCGTACCTGCGCCATCACGCCTTCTTTGGTTTCGCCAAAAGTCATGCGACGGTCAATAAAAATGGTGCATTCATCCGGTACAGCGTTGATGGACGGGGTTTTCACTTCCATATCGGAAACGGTGATTTTCCCGTGTCCCAAAAATTCGTGGTCGCCCAGTTCCGGTTCCAGTTTGGAAATCCCTTCGATGACCGGCAACATTTTGTAGATGGCGTTATCGCCCAGATGGTTGCTGGCGGCGTGGGCACTGCGGCCTTTGGCGGTCACTTTCATTTCCAAACGGCCTTTATGCCCGCGATAAACGTTCATTTTGGTCGGTTCGCCGATGACGACATAATCGGGGCGGACGCCGGGGTCCACTTCCACAAAGGTGTTGGGGGCAATGCCATCGCACCATTCTTCCATATTGCCAAAATACCAGAGGGTCATATCATCCAGCAGTCCGTACTTTTTCGCCAGCGCAATCCCGTAAACCATACCGGGCGTGGAACCTTTTTCATCGCATGCGCCGCGCGCGAACAGCACGCCGTCTTCCACCTTGCCTTCAAACGGGTCCCAATCCCACGCATCGGGGTCGCCAATGCCTACGGTGTCGATATGGCTGTCATACACCATCACCTTTGCACCGGAACCCATGCGCCCCATGATGTTGCCCATTTTGTCGAAGCGGACCTCATCGAAGCCCAGTTTTTTCATTTCGGCGGCGATGCGCTCGCCCACGTCTTTCAGTTGGCTATCCATGCTGGGAATGGCAACAATTTCCCGCATAAATTTGATGATGTCGTCGTGTTGGGCAGCAACATCGGCTTGAATATTTTTGATGAGATTTTGGTCAACCATAATAACTTCCTTTCGTAAACATGAAAAATACGGAGAAATAACTCCGCTATTTAATGGTTTCGCGGCGCAGCAATCGGAGCCGAAGTAAATCATCTTTGAAATATGAACACGATTTTAAGATGGGTTGATTTTCTTGGGTATAGCCGATTTCATCGAATGAAAGAAGTGCCGTACGGGGTTTGAGTTTTAAGTTATCTGCCAGCCACGGCTGGGGTACCAGCGGGACAATTTCGCTGACATAATATGCCAAGTGGAGTTGGGTTAACTCGGCAAGCACGCGGTATATCGGGCTGTGAAACATTTTTAATTCGTATGGGGCTTGAAGCAGGTTGAAGGGAATATAGTTTTCAACAAGGATCACAGGTTGCTCATCTGCGAAGAAGAGTTTTTTAATTGCCAGCAGTTCGGTTTTAGCCGGCAATTTCAATTCAAGGGCGATAGATTTGGGGGCGAGTATTTTTTCGGCACTGATGATGCGGGTGGACGGAGTGTAGCCATGAGCTTCTAGCATGGCTTCGTAAGTCCAAATTTCTTCCAAACGGGTGCGAATGCGTAAACTGGGTTCGTTTACAAAAGTTCCCGCACCTTGTTTGCGGAAGATGATGCCTTCCAGTTCCAGACGGCTCAATGCATCACGGACGGTGGTGCGGCTCACGCCCAGTTCTTCTGCGAGGGAAGTTTCGGAGGGAATGCGTCCTTCTTCAAATTCGTCGTCAACGATGCGTTGTTTAATGTATGCTTTTGTTTGTTCGGTAAGTGACGGGCTACGTTTTAACATTGGCGCTCAAATCATCATGTTGTATAGTTGTATGACAATTGTCATTGTACACCGAAGTTGTGATAGCGTCAATTTTGCCACGCAAAAAAAAAAAACAACGGTTGCAAAAATGCACACGTTGTTTATCATTTAAAAGGGGAAGAAGGTTTTGTTGGCGATGACCTACTCTCCCAGAGGGCTGCCCCTCAAGTACCATCGGCGCGGGTGGGCTTAACTACCGGGTTCGGGATGTGTCCGGGTGTACCCCCACCGCTACTATCACCAATAAAACCTTCTTCAGGTCGTAAAACCCTAAAAACCAAATAGGATGAAGTCTCTTTCTCTCGCGTCTTACGGTAGTTAAACCCTCGACCATTAGTACGGCTTGGCTGAACACATTGCTGCGCTTACACCCGCCGCCTATCTAACTAGTCGTCTGCTAGTGGTCTTACTTCCCGTAGGAATGGGTGATCTCATCTCGAAGCCAGTTTCCCACTTAGATGCTTTCAGCGGTTATCTGTGCCCGACTTAGCTACCCGGCTATGCTCCTGGCGGAACAACCGGTACACCAGCGGTCAGTCCACCCCGGTCCTCTCGTACTAGGGGCAGCTCTCCTCAAATCACCTGCGCCTGCAGCGGATAGAGACCGACCTGTCTCACGACGGTCTGAACCCAGCTCGCGTACCACTTTAATGGGCGAACAGCCCAACCCTTGGGACCTACTCCAGCCCCAGGATGTGACGAGCCGACATCGAGGTGCCGAACCTTCCCGTCGATGTGAACTCTTGGGGAAGACTAGCCTGTTATCCCCGGGGTAGCTTTTATCCGGTAAGCCACTGCCCTTCCACTCAGGTCAGTGGGATCACTAAGCCCGTCTTTCGACCCTGCTCGAAATGTCCTTCTCGCAGTCAAGCTCCCTTTTACCTTTACACTCTCCGACTGGTTTCCATTCAGCCTGAGGGAACCTTTGGGCGCCTCCGCTACTCTTTAGGAGGCGACCGCCCCAGTCAAACTGCCCACCTGACACTGTCCGCATTCCGGATCACGGAAACACGTTAGGGCCAAAAACAAACCAGGCTGGTATTTCAACATCGACTCCACCGACACTGGCGTGCCAGCTTCTCAGTCTCCCAGCTATCCTACACAAGTTTGTCCCTAACTCAATGTCAAGCTACAGTAAAGCTCCACGGGGTCTTTTTGTCCTGCTGCAGGTAGTGCGCATCTTCACGCACAGTTCAATTTCGCCGAGTCCCTCGTTGAGACAGTGCCCCGTTCGTTACGCCTTTCGTGCGGGTCGGAACTTACCCGACAAGGAATTTCGCTACCTTAGGACCGTTATAGTTACGGCCGCCGTTCACCGGGGCTTCAATTCAGAGCTTTGGGTCTCCCCTAACCCCTCCTTTTAACCTTCCGGCACTGGGCAGGCGTCAGCCCCTATACTTCCTCTTGCGAGTTTGCAGAGACCTGTGTTTTTGTTAAACAGTCGACAGGGCCTTTTCTCTGCGGCCCCCGAATGCTCCAGTCGTACAACCTTCACACTCAAGGGCGATCCTTCTCCCTAAGTTACGGATCTATTTTGCCGAATTCCTTAACGAGGGTTCTCTCGATCGCCTTGGTATTCTCTACCCGTCTACCTGTGTCGGTTTGCGGTACGGTCACCACTCCTTCACCGCTTAGACGCTTTTCTCGGCAGCTTGGGCTCAGTCACTTCCGGCCTTACGGCTCCGCCTACAGCCCCTCAGACTCCCCACACGGATTTCCCTGTGTGGTTCCTCGCCCTACAAGCTCGGCACCGGGCATCTCCATCCCCCGGCTGACCTACCCTTCTGCGTCACGCCTTCACTCCAGATCGGTGGTACAGGAATATTAACCTGTTGTCCATCGCCTACGCCTTCCGGCCTCGGCTTAGGCCCGACTAACCCGACGCGGATTAACCTTCCGTCGGAAACCTTAGACTTACGGCGGATATGTTTCTCACATATCTCTCGCTACTCATACCAACATTCTCACTTCTGTAGGCCGCACCGGCTCCTCTCGGTACCGCTCGTTTCTCCTACAGAACGCTCCCCTACCATACCAATGAACAATGAACAGTGAACACTGAGTAATCCCACTGCCCACGGTTCATTGCTCATTGACATCCGTAGCTTCGGTGGTGTGCTTGAGCCCCGTTACATTTTCGGCGCAACAT
>CAYZQQ010000018.1:0-19987 GCA_964480075.1 uncultured Anaerolineaceae bacterium | reverse complement strand
GGACAGCGACACACTGCCGTGGACACTTGTTGATTTGTTTGACACGGACGCCACAAATTTATCGGAAGCCGTCAATGGCGCGATTCGGCACACAAAAATGGACGGGCTGGATATTCTGCCCACTGATTTGCGCCTTGCCAGTGTGGAACGCACGTTATACAACCGCGCGAACTACGAATTTTTGCTCGGTGAGATACTAACCGGATGGGGAATGATATACGATTACATCCTGCTCGACTGCCCGCCATCGCTGGGTGCCGTAACGCTGATGGCGTTAACCACTGCCCACACTGTGCTGGTTCCCGTACAATGCGAATTTTATGCCGCGCGAGGGTTGAGCCGATTGCTCGAAATTGTAGCGGCGGTTCAGCAGCACACTAATCCTACCCTGCGATACCAACTGCTGGCAACCATGTATGACCGGCGGAACAACATTTGTCGCACCGTGCTGGAACAATTGCAATCACACTTTTCAACTGCCATGTTCAATACGGTCATCGGGGTAGATACCCGTCTGCGAGAAAGCCCCGTTACCGGCGAACCGGTGCTGCTGTACGCCCCCCGCACCCGCGCCGCACAACAATATCGCAATTTGGCAGAAGAAGTGGAAACGCTGATAGAAACATCAACAGTATCTTCTCAATAACTTGGGGAATATATTGTGGGGGCGGCTCGCGAGCCGCAATGCCCCTACATTTTAAGAAGATACCATCAACAGCATAAAAGAAAGTTAAAAGGTATCTTTTCAATAATTCAGGGTAGGGACAGCCCAGTGGGCTGTCCCTACGAGAAAAACACACTACTTTGCCCCGATATTTTGAGAAGATACGTTATTCGTTATGAAAGGAACCCATTATGTCCGACCAACCGCGCCAACAGTGCGCCGCTATCACCCGGAAAAGAACTCGTTGCAAAAATACCGCATTGCCCGACTCCGATTTTTGCCGACTGCACCAGCTCAAAGCCCCTGACCCCGCCCCCGAATCTCCATCCGCCGCTGATATGCGGACGCAACTCATTGAAGAGTTGGCGGCGCTGGCAGACCGCATCCGTGCCATCTCGCCCCATTACAACCCGCCGCCATATTCTGTGCGCGGTACGGCAAAACTGGTCAGCCGCACCCTGCGCAGTATCGTCGGCAAACGCCCGCGGTTGCTGTCTCGCCTGCAAAACACCGTCGGCAGCGATTTGCTTGATGTGGACACATGGAAGGGTATATGGTATATGCTGAATTATATGCTGGAATATCAGCGTGATTTTCTGAAACGGCGCATCACCGGCGAATATGAAACGGACGAATGGGGTATGGATTGGGAATTTGCCCAAGCCGTACAGCCGTTTTTCGATTTTCTGTATAAACTATACTGGCGTATCAAAACTGACGGTGTGGAAAATATCCCGGAAGATGGACGGGTGTTGCTGGTCGGCGATGCCGCCGGACAATATCCGTGGATTGGGGCGATGGTTGCCACCGCAGTCGCCAACGAGCACCCTGATATGCGACAAGTGCGGTCGCTGTACCGGCAAACGTTTGCCGATGTTCCTTTTTTCTCTGTCACATTCGATAAAATGGGACAAGCGCTCGCCAACACCGAAAATGGTATTCGATTGTTGGCGCAGGATGAAGTGGTCGGCGTGTACCCCGAAGATAAAGTGAAAGAAAGCCTGTCGTGGCTGGATGCGGCGCAAATGGCAATTGCCACCGGGGCGCCGATTGTCCCTGTGGCGATTGTCGGGGTTGAAGCATCAGACACCGCCGCGCGTGTTGCTGCCGGCGAATCTGCACTCCCGACATCGTTCGCGCCGTGGATGGGAATTTTGGGGCAACTCCCCATCCCCACGCAATGGCACATTGATTTTGGCGAACCCATTGTTGATTTCCCCACCGACGCTTCCGGCACAGATGTCTCTACGGCGCTGGCGATAATTGCCCATGTAAAAGACACCATCACCGCGATGCGCCAACGCCACATCTCCAATATCGTCCACTGAGAGGCGAATATGCCCGTTTTCTCCACCGCAGCTGAGGTGTATCTTGTTTTTGACCGGTTATTTTCAGAATTGCGGGTTCAAAACAACGATGCCACCCGCGCCGTGAGCCAATCGAAAGTGGTCATTCAACTGAATTGCACCGACCCCGATTGCAGCATCACGCTGAATGGACGCCAGCATCCGCCCGTTGCCACCTTTGGGACGGCAAAATTGCGGGCGGATGTGCAGGTCACTATGGCTGTCGAGGTGTTGCATCAGATTTTTTTGGGAGAGCAATCGCTCAAAAAAGCTGTCGCTGCCAAAAAAGTGACGGTACGCGGACCGGTGTGGAAAACCTTCGCGCTGGGCGAAATTTTCTCGCAGGGACGGGCATTGTATCCTGCTGTTTTGAAAGAGACGGGGATTGGGGGGTAGAAGTTCAAAGTTTCACGTCTAAAGTTTCAAGTTCCGAGTCATCACGCCTCACGGCAACAAAGTTGCAGGGTTGCAAATCTCACTTTCGCACCCACTCACTGCTCATTTTCACGTTTTCACGTATCACGCCTCACGTGCCACAAGCTCGGTTTCCCGTTCTTCCAGTGCGATTTCCAGCGTTGCCAGCGTGCGTTTTAGTTTATCTACCACTCCCACGTCTTCCGCCGTGCGGCGCTCCAGCACGTGTTTAATCACCTGCTGGTCGTATGTCGATTGCCGAATTTCCTGCAATTCCGACATCGCCAATGTGCGGTTGACGGGAATATTATGACGGCTCAAAATATCGTGGAAGAAACGGTGATTTTCCGCCAGCCCCAGCGTTACCGCCTCAAACCCATGTTCGGCAATGGTACGCCGCGCCGAATAGCGCATCACATTGTAAAAAAACATTTGGGCATCATCAGGGCGAGGTTCAATCAGCACGATATCCACTTCGGGATATGCCCGTCGCAATTGTTTGATATGGTAGTGCAATCCTGCCTGGATGGTGATGCGCGACACCTGCGATGCGATGGCTTGCATCCCTTTATCACTCAAATAGCCGCCATCCGCACCCAAAAACGGAATGGCTGTGCGCCCGCTGTTGTCAAACGGCACCAGTGGATTGATGCATATCACCAGATTCGCCCCTTGCTCAATGGCGACATCCAAACTTGCCGTGCCACGCAATCCGCCATCCACATACTCTTTTTTGCCGATGCGCACAGGTTTGTACAGCAATGGCAACGCGGTTGACGCCGCCACCGCCAGCGAAATCGGCACGGCGCATGTTTCGCGCTCACCAAAAACCTGTCGCTGTCCGGTGTCCAAATCGGTAGCGATGATGAATAATCGGCGAGCCAGTTCGATAAAATTGTTGCTCATGTCCAGTTGCTCAAACACATCCCGCACATATTTTTCCAGCGCCAGCCCATCATACAGCGCCGATGGCAACCCTTCTGACAATGACCACAGCATATCGAAAGCCGTCATATCATCGCTGTGCCGCAGGTAATGCGACCACGCGCCCCACATCACGTGGGGCCACTGCAATGCCCGGCGCGAGAATTCTCCAAAATTAAAGCGGAACAAATTGCCGGGTCCAATCGGTTCCACCGAACGCGCCGAACCATCAATGATGCGCATCAGTTGTTTGCCGGTAATGCCATTCGCCAAACACGATGCTACCAGCGCCCCCGCACTGGTTCCCACATACACATCAAAATCGTTGACGGTGCGGTCAACCAGCAAATCGTCAATGGCACGCAATGCGCCAATCTCGTACACGGCGCCGGTCAATCCACCGCCGGCGAGTACCAGCGCAGTTTTGGTTTTTATCCCTTTCATAAATATCACCATCCGGTTGAATTGGCTATCATTTTGCAGTATGATACAGAAAAAGAGGCTATGATGGTCATTGATGATGCGCCGACTTTTAACTTAAAACACACATCCGCCCCAAACGATGCCCCCACGCCCGCCAACCCCTCTCGCCGACCCAAAATAGGGCTGGCGCTCAGCGGCGCGGTGATGCGTGGACCGGTGCATATTGGCGTACTGCGCGCACTGGCTGCCGCCCACATTCCCATCGATGCGGTTGCCGGGGCGAGCGCGGGGGCGCTGGTAGGCGCCATTTATTGCGCCGGATTTTCGGTGGATGATATAACGCATATTGCCCCATCCATCCACTGGCGAGCCATCGCGCGTCCGGTTTTTCCGCGCCGGGGATTTTTGTCGTTTGCCCGCATGGAAACATGGTTAATTTCTTTGCTGGGCGACCTGCGTTTTTCTGATTTGCAGTATCCGTTCGCCGTGGTTGCCACCGATTTGGAACGGGGTGAACCCGTTACATTCACCGACGGGCGAATTGCGCCGGCGGTACATAGCAGTTCCGCCGTGCCCGGTTTTGTCGTCCCGGTGGCATATCGCGGGCACATTTTGGGCGATGGCGGCGTATCGTACAATTTGCCCGTTGCCGCCGCGCGGGCGCTGGGCGCAGAGGTGGTCATCGGGGTAGATTTGTTTGTGCCGACCATTCACCGCCCGCTGGGACCGTTTCAGTTTGGATTGTCCGCCCTCGAAACAATGGTACGGCGTTCCGGCGGCGGCGTTGACCAAGCCGATATACTCATTTCGCCGCCGGAGTTGGCAGGGGTCAGCTATTTTCGCACCGGGGCGAAACAAGCCGCGCGGCTCATCGCTTTGGGAGAGCTGGCGGCGGCGCGCGCATTACCGGCTATTCAATCGGCGCTGGCTCATCGCTGACATGTTGGGCAATAAAATGTCGAGCGTCCGGCAAGCATCACCCGTTCAATCGGGGCGCCACAGTGTGGGCACGGGTCGCCTTTTTTGCCGTACATCTTAAAATGGTTCTGAAATTCCCCGCCGCGATACACATTGTCAAAACTGGCGCCCTTTAAAACAATGCCATGCCGCAAAACCTGCCGGATGACATCATACAATCGCGTCAAATCAGCGGCGGAAAGGGTGTTCGCCGGGCGACGCGGGTCAAGTTTCGCCCCATAGCAGGCTTCGGTGGCATAAATATTCCCTAATCCTGCAATGAAGGTCTGATTCATCAACAGCGGTTTCAACCGTCCGCGCCGCCGTTTAAACAGAGCGACAAAATCATCCGCAGAAAAATTATCTGCCAGTGGTTCGGGCCCCAGTGCGCCGATGACCGTCTGCGGCTCATCGGTGATATGGATGCGCCCGAATTTGCGCGGGTCTTTAAATTCCAATCGATTACCATTATCCAGCGTAAAAAATGCGCGTGTGTGCCGGTGTACGGGCTGCGATTGCGGTAACACCCGCAAATCGCCGCTCATCTTTAAATGGATGAACATGGTTTGCCCATCCGACAACCCAAATTGCAGATATTTCCCCCGCCGGGACAGCGATTTAATCTGTCGGTTTGGCAAGCGCGATTCCACTTCCGCCACCGATGGGCGCGCGGTGTTGTGCCACAGTATTTTCGCGGCGGTGATGGTTCGCCCCACGAGCGCGCCCTGCAAGCCCCGCACAATGGTTTCAACTTCCGGTAATTCCGGCATAAGTGTCGTCAGTTCAAACTAACTTCGCCGCCCCACGGCAGCGATTGCGTTTGCGGGGTCACATGTGATTTCATCAACTCCCGCAAATGGTCAATTTCGCGTGTCAGAATGTCGCTTTCGCGACTTAACCGCTCGGAAACAACCTCTATTTCCAGCAAAGCCTGTTTTTCTGCCAAACTGATGTCGAGCAAGCTGGCAATCTGAAATGAAAACGGGGTCGGTTCACCGGAAAATTCGTATTCCACACTGTGAGGGTCGCGATTGTTCAACCGCAATTTCAGTTCAATGTACATTTTGAATTTTTCCCGCATTGAGTCAAGTTGCGGCACATACAATTGCTCGTCTTCGGTTGAATCATGCACTATTCGCACTTGTCCCACTAAATATTCGTCATCGCACGGGGCATAGGTTACTATTTCTATTTTTTCGTGTCCGATAACCCACAAATTTATGTGCTCCGGGTCCAAATGGTGCAATTGGGCAATGCGGGCAATGGTGCCAATGGGTTTGGGTATCACAAAAGTATCTTCTTCTTGTTTTCCTGCGGCTATCAACGCCACGCCAAACGATTGCGTCCCGTGCATGGTGTCATTTATCATTGCTCGATAGCGTGGCTCAAAAATATGCAGTGGCAGCAGCATACCCGGATACAACACCACATTCAACGGAAACAGTGGCAAATCGAAAGTATTTTCGCCGCTCATAGAGTTTCTCCTCGATTAAAACATCCCGCTGCATGGTAAATAATGGGGTTACGGGTTGCCGATATTATACCCGGATTTTCATCCAATTGGTAATCGCCACCCATTTCTATGCGACCCGGTTGAAAATTGACGCAAAGTACTCCTTTCGATACAATGCGACCATCAATCACAATTTCACAAAGAAATGGGCGCTCAATGACCGGAACAATTATCAATATCATCGCAATTTTTATGGGGGGAACGCTCGGCATTTTTCTGGGAAATCGATTGCCGGAGAAAGTGCGCGAAACCGTGATGCATGGGCTGGGGCTGGTGACACTGTTGGTCGGTATTAATATGGCACTGCAAAGTCAAAACGTGCTGATTGTGATGGGCAGCGTGCTATTGGGCGGTGTGCTCGGCGAGTGGTGGCGCATTGAAGACGGATTGGAAGCGGTGGGTCGCTGGCTGGAAACCCGTTTTCAACCGGCGGGAGAACCGTCGCCAGGAAAGTCCATCACCCGTGCGTTTGTCACCTCCAGCCTGATTTTCTGTGTGGGACCGCTGACCATTGTCGGCACCATTTTGGATGGATTAACCGGCAATTATCAGCCGCTGGCAGTAAAAAGTATGCTCGACGGATTCGCATCGCTGGCGTTTGGCGCATCAATGGGGATTGGGGTGTTATTTTCTACCGCTACCGTGCTGGTTTATCAAGGGGGATTAAGTTTGCTGGCGCATTTTTTGGGGGCAAATTTAACGCATATCAACGCCCAAACCCCCGCTATCATTGAGTTGAGCGCCGCTGGCGGCGTGCTCATTATGGGCATTGGTTTTTTATTGCTGGAAATCAAACGCATTCGGGTGGGAAATTTTTTGCCGGCGCTGTTGATTGCGCCACTGATTGTGGTTGCGCTGCAATGGCTGGGACTGCCGCTATCACCCTGACGCAGACAAAATCTTCGCCAGAAATTTGATTGTGATTGAAAACGCCTCTGCCCGCTCTTTGTCCAGCAATACCACGTGGTTTGAATTGGGCAATATATGCTGTTCCACCATCTGCGATTGTACGCGACGGGCAATAATTTCCGCAGAATCAAGCGAGATAGTTTTGTCATGCGCCCCTTCCACAATTAAAAGCGGCTGCTGAATTTGCGATAACTGCTTTCTGACTGCTTTTTGCAATTGAAAAAGCTGGAGCACACCGCGCAGTGGGTTGACGGGATACCCCTGCCATAACCTCGAACCGGAGCCGCCCAAACCGGGTTTCGGCACAGCATCCATAAAGGGTGTGGCAAGATAGATTTTTAGCACATCCCAGCGGCTCAGCGCCAATTTAAGCGCGGGAGCATACGCCAGCACGCCGGCTATATCGGCATGTTCTGCCGCCAGATGGAACGCCAGTAATGCGCCGGTGGATTCGCCCCCCACCACCACTGCGCGACACATATCCGCCAGTTGTCGGTACGATTCTTCGGCGGTGGCAATCCAGTCGTGCCATTGCACATGGTTCAGGTCGGCGGGGGTTGTGCCGTGTCCGGGCAACAATGGTCCGGCAACGGTATATCCCTGCCGGTGCAGAACTTTCGCCAGCGGAGTAATTTCGGCGGGTGTGGCGGTTAGCCCGTGAAAAAGCAATACACCCGTATCGCTCCCCCGCCACACAAATGGGCTGCCTTCCAACTGTGGATTATATAGCGCTGATTTCATCGCCAAACCTTTCTTGGGACTTGAGTACTGCAAATTTTTATGTAATGCTTGACAAATACTATTTTCCTGATATAATTGACCTAGTGTAGTAGGCAAAAAGTACCACACCCAAAGGTACTATCACCGACCATTCAGGGAGCAAGCTCATGGCATTATTGAAAAAACTATTAGGCTACTCAGTCAAAGATACCCGCGACGTTGCTCAAAAACGCTTGTGGGATATTGTGAGTCAAGACCGTATTGAAGCGCCTGCTGTTATGGCGCGTCGCACGCATCACAGTACCCGCCGTTTTTCGACTGTTGCCCGCCGCCAAAATCAACCGTTTGCGCAGGCATAAAAGTCAATCATATTCAGCCAATCACCTGTTTTTCTGTTTCATCCCACCTCCGCAAGCACCCCGGTGAAAATTCGGGGCGCTTGCATTTTTACGCCCCTCCTTTGTCGTCGCCAGCCTCACCGCTATATAAACTGCGCCATCAAATGACATAAATTTACAATCACGTGCGATGAGGGGCAGCGCATTGCTCTGTACCTCCTATGTCATATTGAGAAAGTATGGTTATTGTGCGCCTTTAACAGATGCGATCAGTTGTGCTGCGGGGAGTGTTGCGGCGTGTGCTGCGGGGAGTGAAAAACTGAAGATACACCCTTCGTTGGGATTGGGGCTGTTTTCTACTTTTAAAGAACCGCCGTGTTTTTTTACGATTCGCTGGACAATGGACAATCCCAGCCCGTACCCCAACCGAGATTTATGTTTGCGTTGGTTCTTTGAAAAAATGGTGGCGCACCATTCCGGCGAAATTCCATTGCCATTATCTGCGACCCAGAACCAAACCATATCATTTTCAAGTTTTGAACCAATCTTTATCACCGGGGGAGTGCC
This sequence comes from uncultured Anaerolineaceae bacterium, assembly GCA_964480075.1. GTDB lineage: Bacteria > Chloroflexota > Anaerolineae > 4572-78 > 4572-78 > JANTHQ01. Next base: position 11,212 of record CAYZQQ010000018.1, on the reverse strand, counting down.
GCCATATTTGATGGCATTGCTCAATAAATTTTCCCATATTTCCTCTACCCACGGCGCGTATCCCATCGCTGAATGCCATGCCTCGGGCTGAATAATTTCAGCGTGATATTCAGCGACACGCATGCTCAAACGACGTATCGCTTGTGTAATGATGAATGCGGTATCCAGCGGAGACATCTCGACATCTTCCTGCCGCACGTTTGCTAGCAATAGCAATTCATCAATAACATAGCCCATTTTCCGCGCAGTATTTTCAACTTTCTCAACGTATAATTGTTGCTTTTCAGCCACGCCCATTTCTCTCAAATCAAGGTGTAACACATCTGCATACCCGATAATAATGCTCAGCGGGTTTTTCAGGTCGTGCGCCACAGTATGCGCAAATGCGTCCACTTCTGCGATAAGTTGTTCCCGTTGTTCGATTTCGGATTGCAATTGTTTGTTCGTCTGTATCAGAGCGGCTTCGGCATGTTTGTAGCCCGTAATATCGCGGAACACCAATACCCATCCCACCTGTGTTTGATGTTCCTCCGTTATGGGAGAGAGTCGCCATTCAAAATGATGCGTTTCTCCGTCAAACACCATCATTTGTTCGCCGCTGCCGCCACTATTTTGTTCTAAATATCGGACCAAGCCCGGCCACAAGGTTAGCCATTGCACAGCGCGTTTTCCCACCAATTCTGATTCGGAATAACCAACGATGCGTTCTGCCAGCGGGTTCAAATCAATCACAACTCCCTGCGTATCCAGCACCATCACGCCGGTTCTCATATTGCTGATGATGGTATCGCGGGCGATGGGCACAACGTCCATCAAGTGATACCGCAGGGTACCCCACAACATCAGCAACCCACCGACGATAAACAGAAAAGGTGTAATGTCGGGGATGGGTCCGTTGCCCCAGTGAAATATCAATTGTGAAACATAAATTCCATTGCCAGCCCATGGGATTATCACAAACAACAGCAAAACCAATATCTGCCGGCGATATAATCGTTGGGCACGCAAAAAAGTATGGATGAGCAATATGGCGCTGATGATAAATAGCAGGTACGAATATACCGCATTGACCCAAAACCACGGCCCGTATGCCACAACCCGTATTAGAATTTGACCGCTGAGAACTAATGTGGCGCTGCGCTCAAAAAAATGATGCCAGTCGTTCGTCCACGAAATGAGCAATCCGACACTGGGTTCAATTGCCAAAATGGCAACCACCTTTTTATTGAGCCAGCGACGATAGCCGGTATCCGGTATATTGTAATGTTGCCACCAGCCACAGTGTCGCCACGGGAACCACCCCGATATTTTTGATGTCGCGCCAAAATCGTTTGGTTACCTCATCTGCGCCGGCAAGTTGCAACGCATACCCCGCCGACCACACCGCCAGCGAAAGCATTAACAGCGAAAGCGCAACACCGGACAGTGTTTTCTGCCGCCGCCAGCTAAAGTACGCGGCTAACAGCGAAACCAGAGAGCCAACAAAAAGTGGTATGGTGTATGGGGAAGATTGCCAAACCATGGTCAAAACCAAACAAGTAAATTTATCGCCCATCCATCGTGGAACAAGGCATTAACATCCCTAACCAACGGGTGCTTGATTATAACTCTTTTTGGCACATACGTCTAAAATAGATTCTCGTTGGAGATAATGTCCCGTACAAATTTTTCAAACGTTACCGGCGCTCTGCCAAGAAGCCACGTTAAAACACGACCATTGCCCCAAAGCCCATACCGGTCATAATAGCGAAACATTTTCAGCAGGGTTTCAATTTGATAATCCCCCAGTCCGGCGGCACGAGCTTGTTTTTCCCATGCCGATAGCGACTGCTGCTCAACCTGCACCGTCCGCCCCAGCGATTCGCCCAGCACTGCCGCCACTTCTGTTTGCGATAGCCGCTCATCGGTTGCCAGTTCATAAGTCGCGCCGATGTGCATTTCCGGCGCAGCAAAAATCGCCGCGACTGCCGCCGCCACATCCGCCAAATCGACCATACCCAGCCGTGTACCGGCACTGTACGGCACGGGGTACACCCCGTCCGTCGAAATTCGCTGCCGATGCGCCAGCACGTTCTGCATGTACGCCGTCGGTTGCACAATGGTGAACGGCACGCCGGATTGAAAGAGAACCCCTTCCACCCGTATTTTCTCCCAGTGATGGGGCATTTCCGGTACCTGTGGGTGCAAAACCGAGTGATATACGAAATGCGCCACCCCCGTCTGCGTCGCCGCATCAATGATACTTTTTCCGATGGAAAACTCGCGCGGGTGCATGTTCGGGCAAATGTGGTACACGGCTCGTACACCGTGCACCGCCGCCGATACATCCGCCGCGTGTTCCAAATCGCCGACCACAGCCTCTGTTGCGCCCAATTGTTGCAGTTCCGTTTGCTGTTCCGCCCGCCGCACCATCGCTCGCACAGAGTGCTTCTCTGCCGCCAACCTCCGCACAATTGCTTTGCCGGTTTTCCCGGCTGCCCCTGTGACCAAAATCATACTGTGTTCTCCTGTCGTCTCTCTATTTTGCTGATTTAATTTTGACGCTACAATGAAATGATAGCATAAATTACTGGAAAAAAGAAAGGGGTGACACTGCATACAAGTGTGGTCAAGCAAAATGGTACTGAAACATCCGGCGGTGATATGTCATACCGGAATTTCCCGAAGGGAAATATCCGGTATCCACAGCGAAAACTATGGATTCCCGCGTTCGCGGGAATGACATCAATAAGGTTTTCCGATATTTGCACCATTTCTGAGAAATAAAGCCGGAAACTCCTCGACCACGTTTGATTGTTGTGCTATCGAGAAAACTATGGCAAAAATCTCCCGGATTTCAATTGTGGTGTTGTTGACGCTGGTGATGGCGCTGTTTGCCGGCATGAGCCTGTCCCGCGCCGAACCCCCTGCGCCCGCACCTCAACTTTCGGTGACGGCACGCGCTAAAATCGACCCGCGTTTGCTCCATGCTATAACTGCACAAAACACCCGCACGCCGGTCATCATCGAAATGGATGCTCGACCGGTACTGCCGAGATTTTCGGCGGGAACGAATGCCCTGACCCGCCGCAACGCCATTTGGCAAACGCTGCAAGCCACCGCCGACGCGAGTCAAGCCGGGGTGCGCGCCGAGTTGGCTGCCGCCGTCGCACGCGGTAATGCCACCGACATTCGCCCGCTGTGGATTGTGAACGCGGTGGCGGCATCCGTTTCCAGCGAAACGCTGATTTCGCTGGCGCAGCGTGCCGATGTGGCGCGTATCCGCCCGGATGAAACCATTGCTATCCCGCCATTTTCAGTGGCGAAAACCGCCCGCACGCCCGGCACGCTCGAATGGGGCATCGAGAAAATCGGCGCGGATGCAGTTTGGCAATCGCTGGGCATCACCGGCGACGGGGTGGTGGTCGCCAACATTGACACGGGGGTGGATTATCTTCATCCCGAATTGAAAACGCGCTATCGCGGTTATATCAACGACACCGTGCCGCCGCAAAACAGCGGCAATTGGTTCGATGCGACGGGCGACGGCGCGGTGTACCCGGTGGACACCAACGGGCACGGCACACATACGATGGGGACGATGGTTGGGCAGGATGGCATCGGAGTGGCGCCGGGCGCGCGTTGGATTGCGGTGCGGGCGTTCAACAGCAACGGACAGGCGGCGGAAAGTTGGCTGCACACCGCTTTTCAGTGGGTGCTCGCTCCCGCCGGCGACCCCGCACTTGCGCCGGATGTGGTCAACAATTCATGGTCAAATAGTAATGGCAGTACTGATGCTTTCGTGACCGATGTGGCAAATTTGAACGCGGCGGGCATCATCGCCGTGTTCGCCGCCGGAAATAGCGGACCAAACAGCGGCACAGTCGGTGCGCCGGGCAGTTATCCCGACACGCTGGCAACCGGCGCGACCGATGCGAATGACCTGATAGCCAATTTTTCCAGCCGGGGACCCTCGCCGCTGGGAGGTGTCAAACCGGATGTGGCAGCGCCGGGGGTAAATGTGGTTTCGACCTTGCCGGGCGGCACATTCGGCGCATATAATGGCACGTCGATGGCTGCGCCACACGTGGCGGGAACCATCGCGCTGATGAAAGAAGCCAATCCCGGGCTGGGCTTCACGGATGCGAAGCGGATGCTGACCGAAACAGCCGTGGCGTCGGGTAGTCCCGTCCCCAATAACGATTACGGCTGGGGCAGAATTGACGCGCTGGCAGCGGTGGAACTGGTGCTGAATGCCGGCACCGTGACCGGGTTGGTGACAGATGCCGCCACTGCCGCGCCGATTGGTTTCGGCACGGTGACAGTCATCCCGCGCCACAGCGGGTTGACCGCGACCACCGCCATCGCCGCCGATGGCACGTTTCGACGCGGGGTGCTGGCGGGCGATTATGATGTGACCGCCGCCGCATTCGGGTATGAATCGCAAACGCAAAACGGCATTTCGGTGGTGACGGGCACGGTCATCACCGCCGATTTTTCGCTGTTGCCGCTGCCCACCGGCAACATCAGCGGGCAAATCACCGAAGCGGGCACGGGTATGCCGCTCACCGCCACCATCGCGGTGGAAAATACGCCCGTCACCGCCACCGCGCGCGGCAGTTTTTCGCTGGCGCTGCCCGCCGGCAGTTACACGCTGACCGTCACCGCGTGGGGGCATCGGGTGGCACACGCCGCTGCCGTACCCGTTTCGGCGGGGGGAAACACTATCCGCGATTTTTTCCTGCCCACTGCCCCAACCCTCCTGCTGGTGGACAGCGGCGCATGGTATAACGCCGGTCAAATTGCATTTTACCGGCAAACGCTCGACGCGCTCGATTTGCCATATCACACCCACCGCATCGCCGATATTGCCGCCGATGTGCCCGTTTCAACCACGTTGGCAGCATACAATACCGTGCTGTGGTCGGCGCCATTCGACTCGCCGGGGTTCGTCGGCGCAGATGGCGCGCTGACCGATTATCTGCTGGGCGGCGGCAATCTGCTGCTCAGCGGGCAGGATGTGGCATATTTCGATGGCGGCGGGTCGGCATTTTTTTACGCGCCCTATCTGCACAATCTGCTGAAAGCCGATTTTTTGGATGAAACCGACCCGCTGACCGTCACCGGTTCCGCCGAAAATATTTTTGCGGGGCTGGCGTTTTCCATCGCCGCCGGCGATGGCGCAGACAACCAGCAAACGCCGGATGTGCTCGCCCAGCCCGACCCCGATTTCGCCGCGCCCGCGCTGGCATATCTTGATGGCAGAAACGCCGGGCAAACGGTGGGGCATTGCCTGCCGTATCGCGCGGTGATGCTCCCCTTCGGGCTGGAAGGGGCTGGGGCAGCCGACCGTTCCGCGGTCATCAGCCGCACGCTGGCATGGTTTCAATCGCCGCGGCAAGCTGTCGGGCTGGAAGCATCGCCCGTCACCGAAACGCGGGTCGGTAATTTTGGCGAAATTGTCACCCATACCGTGCGGCTGTTCAACACCGCCGAAACGGGTATCGCCGACACTTTCACGCTCACACTCGGCAGCCATCAGTGGGAAACGCATCTGAGCAGTGGCACGGTGACGCTTGCCCCGTGCCAAACGGCGCAGGTCAGTTTCACCGTCGCCGTTCCTGCCGCTGCCATCCGCGATGCGCACGATACAGTGGCGCTCACCGTGCAATCGAGTCGCTTCCCAACCCTAACTGCGCAGATAACCCGCACCACCAAATCACCCGCGCCGCTATTGCTGGTGGATGATGACCGCTGGTACGATTTTGCGGGCGCGTTCACCGAATCGCTCACGGCAAACGGGTTTCAGTTTGATGTGTGGCATGTGCAGGGGCAGCCCGGCGAAGTGCAGGGCACGCCGCCGCTCGACATTTTGCAGCACTATCCGCAAATTGTGTGGTTCACCGGCTATGACTGGTTCGACCCACTGACGCAGGCAGAAGAGACAACATTGCAAAAATATCTGGACGATGGGGGTCGGCTGGCGTTTTCCGGGCAGGAATATCTGTGGAACCTGCCCGACCATCAAGCCGATGATTTCGCCCGCGATTATTTCGGCATTGACAGCCATTCCGATTATCTCACCTCCACGATGGTTTCCGCCGTGGCGGGCAATCCCATCGGCGACGGACTGGGCGCATACCTGCTTGATTTTCCACCCGGCTACCAAAATTGGACGGACAGCATCACCCCCACTGCGCACGCCAACGCCTCATTTATGGGCAGTCGCGGCTACCCCATCGCCACCACCAATTTCGGCACGGTGACGGGCACATGGCACACCGCCTTTTTCGCGTTTGGCCCGGAGTTGATTGCCGAACCCGACCGCACCGACCTGCTGCGGCACACAGTCGGCTGGCTGAGTTGGCTGGGACAGTCCACCATCACCGCCGATAAAACCGCCGCCGCGGAAGGCGACATCATCAGCTATACCGCCGTGCTGACAAATGACGGGCTGCAACCCATCGCAACGGTTTTCACCGCCACATTCCCCGCACCGCTGAGTTTGGTGTCGGGCAGTGCTGCCGGCGGCGCGACGGAAGCCGGCGGGCAGGTTTTGTGGCAGGGCGAGATTTCGCCGGGGCTGCCGGTCACGCTGACGTACCGCGCGCAGGTGGCAACCAGCGTGCCGTATGGCACCGGGGCGCGACAAATCGGCTGGCTCACCATCCCCGACCACCGGTTGACGTTTGACCGGGGGGCAACGGTGGGCATCAACACCGCCGGCTGGACGCACAGTAGCCTAACTCCACAAAACACCCGCGCTGCCATCAGCGACACCATCACCTACACCCTGCGGCTGGAAAACAGCGGCATCGCCAGCTCACCGATGGTCACGGTGACGGGCGAAATTCCGCCGCATTTGCTGCCGCTGGCAACCGACGGCGGCGCGTTCAGCATGCAGCATCTCGAATGGCACACGCCGGTGGCGAGCGACTCTGCCGCCACCCTGACCTTCCAAACGCAGGTGATTTCCGTGCCGTATCCATTCACCTTCCCGCTCACCCTTTCTGCCGATGACGGGTACGCCATCAACCGGTGGACGGCAGAGGTGTGGGTCGAACCGTATCAATCGCATTTGCCGCTGATTTTTAAAAAATAGTATGGCGTGTATCTTTTCAATAATTCAGGGTAGGGACAGCCCACTGGGCTGTCCCTACGAGAAAAACACACTACTTTGCCCCGATATTTTGAGAAGATACGTATGGCGTAGGGTAGGGGCGGCTCGCGAGCCGCCCCTACGATAGAATTCCAATCGCAAATCACATCTCTGGATTGAAAAAACATGCCGCAGCGATTTTCGCTCACCCATTTAAACTGGCAATTCGGACAAACCGACCGCCTGCCGTTTGACGCACTGCACGCAGACGACCGCGCCGCCGTCTCGCAGTGGCTGCCCGCCACCGTGCCGGGGAATGTGCGGCTCGACCTGCTGGCAAACGGGCGGCTCACCGACCCACCGCATGAAAATAGCGATTGGGTGGACAGTGCCGACTGGTGGTATCGCGCCACCGTGCCGCTGATTCTGGCAGCGGGCGAGCGGGCATTCATCCGGTTTCATGGGTTGGATTATCGCACCGCGATTTTCGCAGACACCCGCGAACTTTCGCGCCACACGGGGATGTTTTCACGGGTGACGGTGGAAATGACCGACACCCTCCGCGCCGGAACGTGCCGCATCGCCGTGCGGCTATGGGGCGGTGGCGCACTCCCCCGCCGAAAATTATCTTTTCGCCAAAAAATATGGCAAGCCATCGCCGGGCGATTGCAGCGCAGTTGGACGGGCGTTTATCCCGACCGCAGCGCCACCCTGAAAACTCAACTGTCATTCGGCTGGGATTTTGCGCCGCGCGCGCTCACCACCGGCATTTGGGATGATGTCGAATGTATCATCACCGGCGACACGTTCATCGCCGAGGCGCAAATTGCGGTGCAGCCCGATGGGCGCGGCGCGCTGCGTTTGCAACTTGATACCCGCGCCGCCGACAGCATGCCCATCACCCTGAAAATTACCGGCGACGAGCGAGAACACCATTTTCATTTTGCCGCCGACGGCAGCGGCACACATAATTTTTCGTTTGACCTGCCGGCGCCAAAACTGTGGCAGCCGTGGGACATCGGCACGCCGCACTGTTATTCGGCGCAGGTGGAAATTCCCGGCTCGGATGCTGTTTCGCTGCGGTTCGGCGCACGTTCGGTGGAATTGCACAACTGGCAATTCCGCATCAACGGGCAGCGCGAATTTGCGCGCGGGGTCAATTGGGTTCCCGCCGATATTTTTCCGGGGCGCGTCACCCCCGCCGATTACCGCGAATTGCTTTCGATGGTGAAAGCGAGCGGTGCAAATCTGGTGCGGGTGTGGGGCGGCGGTCTGCGTGAAAAGCGGGCATTTTACGATATTTGCGATGAACTCGGCTTGATGGTGTGGCAGGAATTTCCGTTTGCCTGCCTGTTTTTGGGCCGCGCGCCGCGCACCGATGATTTTCTGTCGCTGGTGATGCAGGAGGCGGGCGAAATCGTCCGCCAACTCGATTCGCACCCGTCAGTGGTGGTATGGTGCGGCGGCAACGAAATCAACCCGCGCCGCAACCGGCACATCATCCGCGCGCTGGAGACCGCCATCGCCGAAAATAGTCTTTCGACGCGACCGTTTTTGCCCGCGTCGCCATCGGCGGGAGACGCGCACCATTGGGATGTGTGGCACGGGCTGCAACCACTGGCGGAATACCGGCGGGAAAAAGCGCGTTTTTTGAGCGAGTTCGGGGTGCAAGCACTGCCGCACCAAAAAACGATGGCGGCAATGCTGAAATATCCGCTGAAAAATTGGGAATCGCGGCACGGCGCCCCGAAAAAATTGTGGCGGTATCTGAAAGATTTCCTAACCGAAAAAGACACCCGCAACGCGAAAGAAATCATCGAAGCCAGCCAGCGGGCGCAAACGACCGGACTGCAAATTGCCATCGAGCATATGCGCCGCCGCAAAAAAGAAACCGGCGGGGTCATTCTGTGGCAATTCAACGAACCGTTGCCCGCCATCAGTTGGGCAATTGTGGATTATTTTCGCCGCCCAAAATTGGCATACGAGCGGTTGAAAGACTGGTTCAATCCGGTGCTGGTCAGTGTGGCTTTTCCGCCGGGAAAGCCGTGGCACGCGGGTGATAAATTTTCGGCGGCGGTGTGGGGGGTGAACGATACCAACCTTCCGGTTTCGGGCGAATGCACGGTGATGATGGACGGCACGGTCGTTTTTGCGACACCCGTCGCCGTTCCGCCGGATTCATCGGTGCGGATGGGGAATTTTTCGGTGGCATTGCAATCTCTCCCCATCGAAATGACCGTGGAAATGCGCGCAGCAGGAAAATCTATCAGCCGCAATCGCTATGATTTGCGCTGGCACGATGGGTCGGGTCGCCGTTGGGGGCTGTGGCTGCGGCGGCGCATCGCCGAGTGGGTGCTGCGGTAAGATGCACCATTGAGAAATAGATTTCTGTCGCAATCTGGTATATAATGAATCCACAAATGCAGCGTGAGAAAGAGGACAACTGTCGTGGAGAAAATATATCTGTCATGGGAAGAAGTGGAACAATTAATTAATACCGTCATTCCGAAACTGAAAGAGCGGCAGTATGATTCGTTGTTGGCAATCACTCGTGGCGGCATTATTCCGGGCGGGTTAATTGCCGAAAAATTGGGCATCGTGAAGGTGCTCATCGCCTCGGTAGATTTTTATTCCGATGAAGAAAGTCAAATGGATTGGCCCGTTTTTATGCAGTTTCCGGTAGACAGTTTATTGTATGGAGAACGTGTTTTGGTTGTGGATGATTTGTGGGACCGCGGGCGCGAAGTGACATCGGTGCGGGAGCGGGTGGAGCAAGCCGGGGGTACCGCTACCACGTTTGTGATGCACTTTAAACCGCATCGCTCCATTTTTCCCGACACTGCGCCCGATTTTTACACGGCTATCACCAAAAATTGGATCATTTACCCATGGGAACTTGACCGCGCCGAATCCAGCGTGTAACTTCGCCGTTTGTTATTTTCCAAAGGACATACCATGAAGAATTTAAGTTATGGCAAAGTGTTTGTGCTCGGATTCGGGTTTCTGGGAATTTCGCTGCTGTGGGCGGTATATAATGCGTATGTGCCGCTATTTTTACAAGCAGGCAGTGAGAAGTTCAGCCAAACGGTAACATTCGGCGGGTTCGGATTGTCAGCAACCGTCACCGGATTTATTATGTCGCTGGATAATATTGCGGCAGTGTTCATCCAACCGTGGATTGGCGTTAAAAGCGATCGCACCCGCTCGCGTTGGGGGCGGCGCATGCCATTCATCATTGTGGGTGCGCCATTGTCGGTGCTGGGGTTTATTACCATTCCGTTTATGGTAAAATTGGTGCCGCCGGAGTTGAGCGGGCAGCTATCGCATTTGCGGGTTCCATTTGCGCTGCTCATTCTGGCGTTGGGGATTACATTGCTGGCAGCCGCAATCTATCGCACCCCCGCCATCGCACTGATGCCGGACATTGTCCCATCGAAATTCCGCAGTCAGGCAAACGGTATCATCAATTTGATGGGCGGTCTGGGGGTGGTGATTGGGTTGCTTGCGGGCGGAATGCTGTTTGATGTGAGTATTGCACTGCCGTTCATCATCGGCGGATTTGTGGTACTGGTTTCGTCGGCAATTGTGGTGCTGTTTATCAAAGAACCGCCGCTGCCCAGCAAAGAATCGCTTCAGAATCAGCCCGGGCTGCTGGACAACTTGCGGCAAGTGTGGCACGATGATAATCGCAGTGTACTGTATTTGCTGCTGGCAATCTTCGCATGGTTTGTGGCATATAATGCACTGGAAACGTTTTTTACATCGTATGCCACCACCGTGCTGAATGTTACGGCGGGGCGGGCATCGCAAATGTTTACCATCGCCGGGGCTGCGTTCATTCTTTTTGCTGTCCCGGCAGGGTATCTGGCAGGAAAATTCGGACGGAAACGCACCATCATCGGGGGATTGGCAGGATTTGCGCTGGCAGTATTGCTCATCGCCGTGGTACACACTATGGCTGCGGTAACGGTGGGGTTGGTCGTCGTGGGCGCGTCATGGGCGCAGGTAAACATCAACAGCCTGCCGATGGTGGTGGACAGCGTTTCTCAAGACCAGCTTGGGGCATACACCGGACTGTATTATTTTGCGTCTATGTCGGCGGCAATAGATCGGAAGAGCACACGTCTGAACTCC
>CAYZQQ010000017.1:0-20500 GCA_964480075.1 uncultured Anaerolineaceae bacterium | reverse complement strand
GTCGGGTATTCATCAAGCTTCCGAGATTGCAGGCAGAAATTGTTTTTGCCAGCGGTTGGCAGTTGTGCGAATACGGATGGCTATTGTTTGGTGCAGATGCAGGTCGTGGAGCAGGGCGGGCAGAGTTAAACTCGCCACGGCGAGTAGTGGAATGATGATTTCTCCGGCATCACCCCACGGGCGAATCCGTAGATAAACCGGTTGGATGAAATAAATGAACAAATTGGAATAGACATATACTTGCAGGGAATGTCTGCCCAACAACGCCAGCCATTTGACAGAAAACAGCCGGGGCGCTCGAATGGCAAGCCACGCAATCAGGTATGCGACAATAGAAAAATCGAGCAGGCGCACCCAACCCAGAAAGATGCGGTCGGTATTTGCCTCGGTGATGAATGCGGGAGTTGGCAGCCAGTGGTGGCTGATGGCAAGAAAAACCAGCGCAATGGTGAACATCAGTGCCAGCATCGGCGGCGCAGTGCGCGCAATGCGTTGTTTCGCTGGGCGATGATGGTATCCGGCATACATTCCGGCGACAAAGATTACCTGCCACGCCGAGCGGTCGAATGCACCGTGCCACAGGTGATATAGCCATGGAATTTCGAATTGCGCTACAACCCACAGCCCGAAACTTGCCAGTAGCAGCCAGTGTCCCCAGCCGCGTTTCAGCGCGGAAATCACAATCGGTATGAGCAGTGTAAAAATGAGGTACATACTCAAAACGTCAAAAAACCCCGGTTGATATTGCAGGATGATGGTTTTCCATAGGGCTTGCAGCGGATGCTCAATGAACAACCACATCCACGTTTTCCAATAATAGGCATAACCGACATTGCGGGGGAACAATCGAAAAATGAATGCCACGACTAAAATGGGGAGGAGGTAGTATTTATAGAGGGTTGCGATTCGCTTGAGCAGGCTGTTCATCACCGGCGAACCGTGGTCAACCCGCCGCCGATAGACAATCCCCGCTAAAATGCCCGATAGCAACGCGAAGCCTTCGGTGGCAGTGATAAAGCCGAATGTTTCCCACGTGTAGGTTTTTAGGGGACCGCCCAGATGGTCAACCATAATGATAGCCAGCATTAACCCTTTGAGGGTATCAATGGCGGTAATTCGTTTCATCGCGCTTGTTTGTGCCCCCCCCACCCCAGCCGTTGCATCAGGGTGCGATAAAAATAGCTTTTTTCCTGCAACCGTAAAAAGCGGCTCACCTGCGGACTGCCGGAGATTTCCACTGTATCACCATGCGCCAATTCAATGTCGAATTGCCCGTCAACGGTGAGAATGGCGGTGTGGTCGGTGGCAACGGTGATGCGCACGGTATCTCCTTCTGCCAAAACGATGGCGCGCTCTAAACTGAGATGCGGTGCCAGCGGAATGAGTAGGAAATTTTTTAACTCCGGCGGCAGAATGGGACCGCCTGCTGCCAGCGCATAAGCCGTCGAGCCGGTGGGTGTGGAGAGAATTATCCCATCGGCGGTGTAGGTGGTGAGGTAACTGCGATTGATGTATGTTTTAAGGCGCACCACCCGCGCCAGCGACCCGCGACTGATGGCAATTTCGTTGAGGGCGTGATAACCGCTCAACTCATTGTTTCCCCGAAAAATACGCGCCTGTACCATCAACCGTTCTTCAATACGGTATGTACCCGTGAGCAACTGCTCAAAACGCACCTGCCATTCGGCGGGAGCAATCTCTGCCAAAAAGCCAAGTCGCCCCAAATTAACACCCATAATCAGCGTGCCGTGTTCCACTGCAATGCGCGCCGCACGCAATATTGACCCGTCGCCGCCGAGGGTGATGAGTAAATCGGTATGCGCGACTTTTTCGGTAATGGCAGCTTCATCCCAACTACTGCTCACCCAGCCGGAAACACCGAGATTCTCGATGAACTCCAGCATGTCGGCAACCATTACCCGCGACTGGGGTAATTTGGGGTGGTACAGCAATCCAATGCGGTGGAAATTAGGGTTGGGGGTCAAGGTTTCAGGTCCCAAGTGTCAGGTTTCAGGTTGCGTTTAGCCATCAGTCATCAGCAAATGAGCGAAGGTGCGAAGGTGCGAATGACAAAGAACAAACCGGCTACCGGACACTTTTGAATGGTGAGCATAAAGCAAATAAATTTCTATGGAATTTAAGGAAATGCCATTCCCGCGAAAGCGGGAATCCATAGAGTTTAACTGTGGATTCCGGATAATTTGTTGCGTGAATTTCCGGAATGACACCGGGCAGGTACATAAATTTTCCGGTTTCCGCTATTTTTTGATTTCAATATTGAAACGTCAACAGAACTAATTTTTCACGATTGCAGATGCAAAATGATTTCCGGGAAAGGAACGTCTACCTGCTCTTTGGTTTCCAAGTCGCGGATGGTCACCATTTCTCGCGCTAATTCTTCCTCGCCGATAATGATGGCGAATTTGGCGCGACTGCGATTGGCGCTTTTGAGTTGCGCTTTTAAACTGCGACCGCCGAAACTCATTTGCACTCGCATATCGGCATCCCGCAATTGGGCGGTGAGCCGGATGGCTTCAATTTTGGCAGCCTCGCCTAAATACGCCATAAACGCTGTCGGATGCACGGCGCGGGGCGGTTCCACGTTTTGCGCCTTTAAGGTGAGCACAATCCGCTCAATACCCGACCCAAATCCGATGCCGGGCGTTGCTTTGCCGCCGAGCGTTTCAATTAACCCGTCGTATCGCCCGCCGCCGCAAATGACATCCTGCGCCCCCAGCGAACCGGGTGCTTTTATTTCAAAGACGGTTTTCGTGTAATAATCAAGCCCACGTACCAATTTGTGGTCAATTTGATATGGAATATGTCTCGCTGCCAAATACGTGCGCAATTTGCCAAAATGGTCGGCGCAATCATCACACAGATGGTCGGTAAATTTGGGGGCGTCATCCAATAGTGGGCGCGTGGTTTTTTCTTTTGTGTCCAAAATTCGCAGGGGGTTCTGTGCCAACCGGCGTTTGTCGTCTTCCGGTAAAATAGCTTCATATTGCCGGAAATATTCGGTAAGTTTTTGGATATATGCGGGTTTGCAGACGGGGCATCCGGTTGAATTTAAATGCAATTGCAATCCGGTCAATCCCAAATTGCTGAACAGAAACCATGCCGCGCTGATAAGTTCCGCATCCACAGCGGGGTCGGTTTCTCCCAGAATTTCAAGATTTATTTGCGAATGCTGTCGATAGCGCCCCTTTTGGTTTCGCTCGTGCCGAAATAGCGGTCCGGTTGTCCATAACTTTAAGGGGGGCGGTTGAGTGTGCAATCCGTTTTGAATATAGGCGCGCATCACCCCGGCAGTAAATTCAGGGCGCAGCGCCAATAGTTCGCCGTCACGGTCTTCAAAAATGTACATTTCTTTTTCGACAATATCCGTACCCTGACCCACGCCGCGTTTAAATAGCGATGCTTGCTCCAAAATCGGGGTGTCAATTCGCTGAAACCCGAATAAATCCATTGTGTGCCGGGTATGCTCCAGCACAAAGCGCCAGAAGTGTTGATTGTCTGCCAGCACATCTTGCATACCGGTTACTCGTTGATACAGTAATTTTGCCACAGAAGCCCTCCGGAGGACAGGTTTCAAGTTCAAGGTTTCAGGTCTTAAGCCTCGTATTCACGCATTACGTTTTCACGTTTCAGTAAATAACAAATGACGAATCTCCAATATCAAAATTGTATGATATTTTGTGCCATCGGGCAACTCGGATAAACCGTCAATCGGCGGTGCTGGGGTTTTTTGCCGCTTCCCATAAAATTAACAGCGTGATAATTCCTAAGGTGATAATTGCCAGCAATTTGTAAACTCTGGATGAAATGATGAACGCCAATAGCCCGAATGTCAGTGAAAAGCCGTAATAGCCCAGCACAATCGTGCGGGTGCTGAACCCCATATCCAGTAACCGAAAATGCAGATGATCGCGCCCTGCCACCAGCGGCGAACCTTTTTTGCGCCAGCGCCACAGCATCAGCCACGCCACATCAATAATGGGAATACCCAGCACCAGCAGCGCGGTGGCAACTTTGGCGGGGGCGAGAATACTTAGCGATGCCAGCGCCCAGCCCAGTGTGAGACTGCCCGTGGACCCCATAAATATTTTTGCAGGCGAAAAGTTAAACGGCAAAAATCCAAGCGTCGCTCCGGCAAGCGCCAGCGGAAACAGATATACCCGGTCTTGCCCCAATCGAAAGGCGTGCCATGCGAACAGCAGCGCGGCAATTGCCGTCACGCCCGCCGCCAGCCCATCTAATCCATCCAAAAAATTAACGGTATTCAGCATACCCATCACCCATAAAATGGTGAGCGGGAGGGTGATAAACCACGGGAAAGTGATGACACCAAAAAAAGGCAGGGTGATTTTTTGGATGAAAATGGTAAATCCAACGGCGATAAATCCGGCGGCTATTTGCGCGGCGAACTGCGGTTTGGGGGGCAAATCGAGCATATCATCCAGCAGACCATACACAAATACAAAAAACGCACCGGCGATAACCCCCACCAGCAGAAGTTGGTCGGCTGACCCGTGCGGCGGGCGGTACAGCGCCAGCGCCAGCAGGGATGCCGCCATAAATCCGCCAAAAATTGCCACGCCACCAAGCCGCGACACAACACCGTGATGCAAGCGACGCCCGCCGGGGATGTCGGCGATGCCCAGCCGGGGACCCAGCCAGATCATCAGCGGGGTGAGCGCGAAACTTACAAAAAATGCAGCGCCGAAAATAAGCAGTGTCATTCGTCCCAATAATCTTCCAGTTGTACACCCAACCCGTCAGCCAGCCGGTTGACAAAGGCAAAATAGCCCACAATTTGATTGATGTCCAAAATGGCGCGGTCAGAAAAACCGTGCTCTCGCAACAAAAGCACGTCCTGCTCTGCCATCTCCCACGGGGTGAGGGTGAGTTTCACCGCGTAATCGAGCATCGCCCGCCGGGCGGGAGTCAGGTCAGCTTGGGTGTAATCAGATTTGAGCTGTTCAGCCAATTCCGCGTTTTTTGTCAGCCGGTGGAGTCCCGCTCCATGATGCTGCATTCAGTAGCGGCAGTGGTTCAGCGATGACACCACGGTGGCAATCATTTCCCGTTCCGGGCGGCGAATGGGTGATTTACCATACATGATTGTTTTGTACAGCGATAAATGTGCATGCATTGAAGGCACGTTCAGACTGTGAATCTTAATGATGTTATCCACACCGCCGCTCGGCTCGGCGTTGGCGGCATATACCTCCGCCAACTCGTCACCGGCTTCTGCTTCCGAAATAACATCAATCCAAGCAAATTTATTTGAAGCCATTATGCTGTTCCAAACTGACGGTCGCCTGCATCACCCAAGCCGGGCATGATATAGCCGATGTCATTCAATCTTTCATCAATTGCCGCCACATGGATGGGCACATTGGGATGAGCCTTTTGCAGGGCTGCGATGCCTTCCGGCGCGGCGATGATGCCGATATATTTTATACGTGCCGCGCCCCACTTTTTTAGGATGTCAATGGTCGCTGTCGCCGACCCCCCCGTTGCCAGCATCGGGTCAAGTACCAAACATACCTGCACGGTCGGCGAAATGGGCAATTTGTTGTAATACTGTACCGGCTTCAGCGTGCGTTCATCACGGAACAGCCCGATATGCCACACTTCGCTGCCGGGCATCATCTCCCACACGCCTTCGACCATGCCCAATCCGGCGCGCAGAACGGGTACCAGCCCGATTTGCTCCCGTAACAAAAAACCGGTGGTATGAGCCATCGGCGTTTCGATATCAATGGGGGCAATTTTTAAATCCTGAGTGGCTTCATACGCCAATAAGATTGAAATTTCTCGAATTAATTCACGGAATTTTTTCGGTTTGGTGGCTTTGTCGCGCAGTTTTGCCAATTTGTGTTTTACGAGAGGGTGTTGTGATTCAAAAACCAGTTTACTCATAGCGTGTCTCCTTAATATAGCTAAAAGCTGCCATCAATCGGCTGGTTGTTCGGGCATTGACGGGGTCTTAAGCCGAAAAACCCGTCAACGCAGGCACTGGTTCACAAAAAAACCCGGTTAGATATACCGGGCTTCCGTGGAAACCATTTAATTATACCCCAAAATCCGGCAACTCACAATTTTAAAAACTTTACGTTCTATTTGCGGAAACTTTACTTTTCTTTACGTCAACCTTACGCAGATTTTACGAAAATATCACCTTTCCTTCACCCTCCTGCGCCTCTTTTCATTTTACACTAAAGGTAGAAATTAACCCAAGCCATGGTATCACCGAGGAAAGGAAACAATGCAAACACGGTTACATCTGCCATCCATCATCAGTATATTGTTGACCGTAGTTTTGTTGTTGAACGGCGTAGCGGTATTTGCCGCCCCACCCGCCGATTCTCCCGATACGCCGACGTTAGTTCTGGCAGTATTGCCTGCCAGCCAGAACCTGGATACCGCGCTGCGCACCGCTCGCAGCGCGGGTATTCAGGTGCGACACGTATTTCCTCCCGATGCCTTCATCGCCAAAGTGTCAGGCGGAAGTCCCGCCGATTTTCCCGGCGCACAAACCTTTACCGCGCCGGTTGACCCCGCCGTTGCCACCCAATGGACGCCCTCGGCGCGGCAGGCGGCGGCGGTATTCAATGCGCTGCTCGCCCCGCCCATCACCGAAAAAACCGCGCAATCGCTGGATGCCCATCCGTTGCAACCCGGCGATTTTGTGGACGCGATGGAAGCCCCCGCGCCGGAAACACCCCGTTTTAGCCCGGAAAATATCACTGCCGCTGATTTGCGCCCTAACTATACTGAATCAAGCCAGTTTATGATGGGTTCAGTGGCGGTGGGCATTGTTTTTCCGGAAAGCAGCGGTGCAACTGACCCCTCAACCGAAGATTGGACGGACAGCGAAAAATCGCAGGTGGTGAGCGAGATTGCATCGGCGTTGGATTGGTGGGCGGAACGCGAACCGGCAGCGCAGTTGTCGGTGGTGTATGATGCCCCGCATACCGAATCCACGGCTGTTGAACCGATTTCGCGCCCGTATACCGACCAAAGCCTGTGGGTCGCCGATACGATGACTGCAATGGGCTTTAGCGGGTACAGCTATTTCGACCAAGTGCGGGCGTACAATGACCATTTGCGCCAAACCTACCGCACCGATTGGGCATTCACCATTTTTGTGGCAGACAGTTCCAACGACAGCGACAACCGTTTCAGCGATGGCTATTTCGCCTATGCCTATCTCGGCGGCCCGTTTATGGTGATGACCTCCGGCAACAACGGGTATGGCATCGGCAATATGGATGCGGTGGCGACGCACGAAATGGGGCACATTTTCCGCGCGCTCGACCAGTATTCATCGGCAAATGTGGCATGCACGGTGCAATCGGGCTATCTGCAAATTGAAAATCAAAACAGCCAGCAGGGATGTGCCATCAACGAACCGAGCATTATGCGCGGGCAACTCAGCCCGTATGCCAACCGGCAGATAGATATGTATGCGCGCGGGCAAATTGGCTGGCAAGATGGCGATGGTAACGGTATTCTCGACCCGGTGGATGTCGGGCTGACGGTATCGGGTGTGAGCACCGCAACTGTCGCCGCGACGGGTGTTTTTACCGTCAGCGGGCAT
The DNA here is from genome assembly GCA_964480075.1 of uncultured Anaerolineaceae bacterium. Lineage (GTDB taxonomy): Bacteria > Chloroflexota > Anaerolineae > 4572-78 > 4572-78 > JANTHQ01. The sequence goes on along the minus strand of CAYZQQ010000017.1, from coordinate 12,891 downwards.
TTTACCGAAACGCCGTTCCCGTCGCCAAAATATCGCGCCATTCTGATAAACTCGGTGGAAACGGTCAACTATCGGGTGGATAGCGGCGTGTGGCAACCGGCGCAACCGGTGGATGGCGCATTTGACAATTATCAGGATGACTTCACTTTTACCACTGACCCGCTGCCCAATGGTGCACACACCCTCTATTTGCAGACTGTGGACAATTTTGGCAAAGTGAACGACCGGACAATTTCCACCGTAACCGTTTCGGGCGTGACAGAAGCGATTGACACCCAATTTACCACTGCCTCCGACCGGTTGACGGTGCAAGCTACTTCGGCAGCGCCGATTGCTGGCACGGCGATGCAACTCGCCAACGGTACAATTGTCGGCGTGGAATATCGGCTGGATGGCGGCGGTTGGCAATCAGCCGACCCCGCCGACGGCGCATTTGGCAGCGCCAGCGAGAGTTTCAGTATACTGCTGGATACTATTGCGCTATCGGCGGGCGACCATCTGCTGGAAGCTCGCGCCACCGACAATTTTGGCGCGGTGGACACCACCCCTGCCCGGATGACCGTCTCCGTGCAAGCGTCGCCGCAACCGTTCAATATCTTTCTGCCGCTGGTGGTAACCCGATAAAAAAGTAATTGCAATTAGATGCCGGTTGTGTTAAAATAGGTATGTCCGTATTAAACCTAATTATATGACTCGAAGGGAGTAGAGCAATGGACGAAATTACCAGTAATGACAAACTTATGGCGGCATTGTCGTACCCAATTGGCATTGTAGCGATTGTTATTTTGCTTGTGGAGGATATGAAGAGCCGCCCGTTCCAGAAATATCATGCGGTGCAAGCGTTAGCTGTCAACGTGATTTTGGTTGTGCTCAGCATTGTTTTGGGGTGGACCGTGGTTTTGGCGTGTGTACCACTGTTGTTGTGGCTGGTGACATTCTATTGGGCATATCAAGCCTATCAAGGTCAGTATTTCGACATTCCCGGACTGACTCCCTTCTTAAAAGGTCAGGGTTGGTTGGAATAAATTAGTATCGCAATAAAAAAAGCCTCCGCTATTGGAGGCTTTTTTTATTGCGCATTTTTTGCCAAATGATACAATAGCACAAAATACCGATTGCTCACTTATCATAAAAAGGATAACGCCGTGTTAATGACCGTGCCCTATCGCTGGGATATTTTTCCCAGAGCGCCCAAAGCTCATTTTGAACAATTTCCCGATATCCCCCCGCTGGTGGTGCAAATTCTATACAACCGCGGCACTTTTGAGCCGCAGGACGTTTACAGCTTTCTTTCCGGAAGCTATGCCATCAACGACCCGTTTCTGTTGCCCGATATGGACATCGCCGTCACCGAAATTTTAGCGGCGGTTAACGCTCAAACTCCGATAGCGGTATATGGCGATTATGATGCGGATGGTGTAACATCCACCGCACTGCTGATGCAGGGATTGCAGTCATTGGGGGCAACCGTAATGGCGTATATCCCCAACCGGTTTACCGAAGGCTACGGGCTGAACAAAAAAGCCATCGCTAAATTGGCAGAGGCGGGAACCCGAATGATTATCACCGTAGACTGCGGTATCCGTTCAATGGCAGAAGTGGCATTCGGCAATCAATTGGGGCTAAAATTTATCATCACCGACCACCATTTGCTGGGCACGGACAGCGCCGGGAATGATGCCATGCCGCCCGCAATCGCGGTCATCAACCCCAAACGGCGCGATAGCCGCTATCCGTACCGCGACTTTGCGGGAGTGGGGGTAGCATTTAAATTGGTGCAGGCACTCTATCGCCGTATGCCGCACAACGGACACGCCCCGCTCAATGAAACAGCGCTGCTTGATTTGGTGGCGCTCGGTACGGTGGCGGATATGGTGCCGCTCACCCGTGAGAATCGCACGCTGGTGCAGCGCGGATTGCAGCAGTTGCAAGCCTCGGAGCGAGCCGGAGTACGGGCGCTCATTAAATTGGCAGCGGCAGGTAAAAACAGCATCACCGCAGAAACCATCGGATTTGTGCTGGGACCCCGTGGCAGCGCCGATTGCTGGCACGGCGATGCAACTCGCCAACGGTACAATTGTCGGCGTGGAATATCGGCTGGATGGCGGCGGTTGGCAATCAGCCGACCCCGCCGACGGCGCATTTGGCAGCGCCAGCGAGAGTTTCAGTATACTGCTGGATACTATTGCGCTATCGGCGGGCGACCATCTGCTGGAAGCTCGCGCCACCGACAATTTTGGCGCGGTGGACACCACCCCTGCCCGGATGACCGTCTCCGTGCAAGCGTCGCCGCAACCGTTCAATATCTTTCTGCCGCTGGTGGTAACCCGATAAAAAAGTAATTGCAATTAGATGCCGGTTGTGTTAAAATAGGTATGTCCGTATTAAACCTAATTATATGACTCGAAGGGAGTAGAGCAATGGACGAAATTACCAGTAATGACAAACTTATGGCGGCATTGTCGTACCCAATTGGCATTGTAGCGATTGTTATTTTGCTTGTGGAGGATATGAAGAGCCGCCCGTTCCAGAAATATCATGCGGTGCAAGCGTTAGCTGTCAACGTGATTTTGGTTGTGCTCAGCATTGTTTTGGGGTGGACCGTGGTTTTGGCGTGTGTACCACTGTTGTTGTGGCTGGTGACATTCTATTGGGCATATCAAGCCTATCAAGGTCAGTATTTCGACATTCCCGGACTGACTCCCTTCTTAAAAGGTCAGGGTTGGTTGGAATAAATTAGTATCGCAATAAAAAAAGCCTCCGCTATTGGAGGCTTTTTTTATTGCGCATTTTTTGCCAAATGATACAATAGCACAAAATACCGATTGCTCACTTATCATAAAAAGGATAACGCCGTGTTAATGACCGTGCCCTATCGCTGGGATATTTTTCCCAGAGCGCCCAAAGCTCATTTTGAACAATTTCCCGATATCCCCCCGCTGGTGGTGCAAATTCTATACAACCGCGGCACTTTTGAGCCGCAGGACGTTTACAGCTTTCTTTCCGGAAGCTATGCCATCAACGACCCGTTTCTGTTGCCCGATATGGACATCGCCGTCACCGAAATTTTAGCGGCGGTTAACGCTCAAACTCCGATAGCGGTATATGGCGATTATGATGCGGATGGTGTAACATCCACCGCACTGCTGATGCAGGGATTGCAGTCATTGGGGGCAACCGTAATGGCGTATATCCCCAACCGGTTTACCGAAGGCTACGGGCTGAACAAAAAAGCCATCGCTAAATTGGCAGAGGCGGGAACCCGAATGATTATCACCGTAGACTGCGGTATCCGTTCAATGGCAGAAGTGGCATTCGGCAATCAATTGGGGCTAAAATTTATCATCACCGACCACCATTTGCTGGGCACGGACAGCGCCGGGAATGATGCCATGCCGCCCGCAATCGCGGTCATCAACCCCAAACGGCGCGATAGCCGCTATCCGTACCGCGACTTTGCGGGAGTGGGGGTAGCATTTAAATTGGTGCAGGCACTCTATCGCCGTATGCCGCACAACGGACACGCCCCGCTCAATGAAACAGCGCTGCTTGATTTGGTGGCGCTCGGTACGGTGGCGGATATGGTGCCGCTCACCCGTGAGAATCGCACGCTGGTGCAGCGCGGATTGCAGCAGTTGCAAGCCTCGGAGCGAGCCGGAGTACGGGCGCTCATTAAATTGGCAGCGGCAGGTAAAAACAGCATCACCGCAGAAACCATCGGATTTGTGCTGGGACCCCGTTTGAATGCCGCCGGTCGCTTGGTTGATGGTATGCTGGCGTATCAACTTTTAGCCACCACCGACCCGATTGAAGCGCAGCAGTTGGCAACTCAACTCAACGAAATCAATACGGAGCGCCAATCTTTAACCCGCGAATTTACCGAAAAATCACTGACGCACATCACCTCCGCCGATGGCGATTTGGATGCGCTCTATTTGGTGGAAGATGCAGAATTTAACCCCGGCGTGGTGGGGTTGGTGGCATCGCGGCTCACCGAAATGTGCTATCGCCCGATGCTGGTGGCTCAACAGGGTGAAACCCACACGCGCGGCTCAGCGAGGAGTATCCCCGAATTTGACATTACTCGCGCCTTTGACCAATGCGCCGATTTGCTGGTGAAATATGGCGGACATGCGGCGGCGGCAGGATTTACGGTAGAAAACAAAAAACTGGAAGCCTTTCGAGAGCGATTGACCGCTATCGCCCGCCGGTCATTCGATGTGAAATCATTGCAAAAGGCGCTGCCGGTTGATGCGGAAATCAATTTGCGGGGCGTAAAACCAAATTTAGTGGAAGCCATTTCCAAATTATCGCCATTTGGACGTGGCAATGCCGCCCCGATATTTGTGGCTCGAAATTTGGCGGTGCGGCATCACTCGCTGGTGGGAAAAGATAAAACGCATTTGAAATTACGTTTATTTGATGGAAAACAAATGTGGGATGCCATTGGATTTGGTTTGGGCAAACAGTGGCATGCACAGCAGTCCATTCCCGATGCGGTGGATGCAGCATTTGCCCTCGAATTTAACACCTGGGGCGGAGATACGCGCCTGCAACTAAACTTAAAAGACATTCGCCCCACCCAATAAACGCCGATTATTGATGAATAGCGGTTAAAATGGCGCGAACCCTTTTCGCCCAAGGAGAGAATATGGAAATTCAACCACAGCGCGCAATCCGGGTGGTGGGAATTGTGGGAAGTTTGCGCAGCGGCAGTTATACCCGGCTGGCAGTAAAAATGGCGTTGGCGGGCGCGGCGAAACTCGGCGCGGAAACAAAGCTCATTGATTTGCGCGATTACAATTTGGTTTTTTGCGATGGGGAGACGGACGATGCGGATTACCCGCCGGACGTGCATCGTTTGCGTGCAGATGTTCAATCGGCGCAGGGCATTATTTTAGGAACCCCCGATTATCACGGGAGTTACAGTGGGGTACTGAAAAACGCGCTTGATTTGATGGGATTCAAAGAAATCGGCGGCAAAGTGATTGGATTGGTGGCGGTTTCCGGCGGCGCGTTCGGCGGCACAAATGCACTTTCTTGCCTGCGAACCGTCTGCCGCGCGCTGCACGGATGGGTTGTGCCGGAACAGGTTTCCATTCCCAAAGCATCCGGTCAGTTTAACGCCGATGGTTCGGTACGGGACGAATCGCTGGAGCGGCGGGCGGAAAACGTGGGGCGCGAAGTGGCGCGTTTTGCATTTTTACATTCGTCACAGCAGGCGCAGAATTTTTTGCAGGAATGGGAAAACGCGGTTAAAAATCCCGGCGGCTGAACTGCTGCCGTAAATCGTCCATCACCCGTTTGAGCACGTCCAGCGCTTGCCGAACCAATGCGGTATCGGCTTGAGCGCCCATATGCCCCAGCCGAAAAACCTTGCCCGCCAGCAGTCCATAATTTCCGCCGACAGCCAGCCCGCGCGCCCGCAATCGGGCGTCAAACGCCTCCCAGCCGATACCTTCCGGCACGAGCGCAGCGGTCACCGTGGGCGATAGCACGGCATTCGGGGCGGGGAATAGCGTCATCCCCAACTCGGTCAATCCGCTGCGGCATACCTCGGCGGCGTTTTGATGGCGCGCAAACACGGCAGAAAATCCTTCTGCCAGCAAAAGCTCCGCCCCCGCATTGAGCGCCGCCACACCGTGCCAGTTGGGGGTGTATGGAAAATAATGCTCGGTTGGCGCGGTGAAAAACGGTTTCAGCGCATCGTAACCCACATAATCCACGGCACGGATGATGTCCCATGCCCGGTCACTCACCGCCAAAAAACTCATGCTCGGCGGCACAGACAAACACTTTTGCGACCCGCCCAGACACAAATCAATGTGCCAGTCGTCTGCCGACACCGGCGCGCCGCCGGCGCTGGCAACCACATCCACATAAAAGAGCGGTACATCGTAGCTATGTTTGAGCGCGCCCAACGCCGCCAATGGATTCAGTGTGCCGGATGGCGTTTCGCAGTGAACGGCGGTTATCATTTTTGGCTGAAAATCCACAATGGCGCGCTCAATTTCCGCCAAATCGGCGATGGTTTCATTGTATGGCAAGCCGATGGTGCGCACCTCGGCGCCGATGGACGCCGCCATATCGCCGATGCCATACCCGAACACCCCCGTGGCGACCGCCAGCAAGCGGTCGCCACGCCGCAGAGTACTTTTGAGCGCGCTCCACAGCGACAGCATCCCTTCGCCGGTTTGGATGACCACCCGATTTTGTGTGCCGAGTATCTGTTGCAATTTGAGTTCCGTTTCGTGGTACAGCGTTAAAAATTCCGGTTCCAAATCTGCTGAACCGTAATTTTTTTGATACACGGCTCGCACCGCAGCGGGCACAGCGGTCGGTCCCGGTACCATCGGGATGGGATACACCTCCATTTTTATACCTCCATATCTTCAACCGTGCGCTGCTGGTAGCTCAACTTTCGCTCGTAGGCGGTATCCATCAATGGTGATGAAATGATAAAATCGGCAGTAGTGCGATTGGTAGCTACGGGGATATTCCACACGGTGGCAATGCGCAGCAGCGCTTTCACATCGGGGTCGTGCGGTTGGGCGGACATCGGGTCCCACAGAAAAATCACCAAATCAATGTCCCCTTCGGCAATTTTTGCCCCAATCTGCAAGTCGCCGCCAAATGGACCGCTTTTATATGGTGTTACCTTCAGCCCGGTGGCTTGACTCACCATGGTGGCTGTTGTCCCCGTGCCGAATAGTTTATGCTGAGTCAATGTTCCTTTATTGAATGTAACCCATTCGATAATATCGTCCTTCATATGGTCGTGGGCGACGAGTGCGATATTTTTGGTGACGTGCATCGGAAGTGTGGCTAATGTTGTCATGCGCTCTCCTAAAAATGAAAAATCAGTTGCGTGCGGGAAGTTTCCCCCGATTTAAAATGAATGATTCGTTGATTTACTCTTGCTGATGTTATAATTGTAATAATGGATTCGGCAAAATTTTCCCGACGGGCATTTCTAAAAACGCTTCTTGCCGCGCTGGTCGTGGCGGGTTGCCGACCGCAGTCATCCGCTGATGGCGGCGGGTTTTCGCTACCTCTGCCGGGAAAACGCGACACGCCCACCCCCCAAATCGCACCGACTTTCACCCCGCTTCCCCTGCCCGATGCGGTGGCTCGCGGCTATCTCTCCGCATGGGAAAAACTGGATACCGCGCAAATGTATGCGCTGCTCACGGTTGATTCCCAACAACGAATTTCGTTGCAGGGATTTGATGCCACCCATCAAAATATAATGACCCAAACCACCGCCCTGACCCTGTCGTTCACCACCGAAACCATTTCTGTGCAGACAGACCGGGCAACTGCTGTCTTTCAGGTGGTGTGGCACACCAGCCTTTTTGGTGACATGGAAACCGAACATACCATGACGCTTCGGTTTTCCGGCGGCAGATGGGGTGTGGTATGGGAACCGATGCTGCTGATGCCACAATTGGGGTATGGCATTTCGCTGGCATTGCAAGAAGAAACATTTCCGCGCGGCGATATTTTTGCGGCAGATGAAATATCGCTGGCAACCAACGGGCAGCGGGTGTCGGTGGGGGTTGTCCCCGGTCAACTCCAAAATCGGGCGGAAACAATTGCGGCATTAAATCTATTGCTGGGTATTGATGCGGCTGAAATTGCCGCCAAAATTAACGCCGCGCAACCCGATTGGTATGTGCCGTTGGGCGATATTGATTTGGATACGGCGAGTCAAGCCGGCGAATTATTGACCACCGGGGCGGGAATTGATGCGCGGGTACATTCGGCGCGATTGTATCCACAGGCAGAAACTGCGGCACACATTGTCGGCACATTGGGGGCAATTCCCGCCGGACAGGGCAATTCGTACCGCAAGCGGGGCTATCGTGGCGATGAAATGGTCGGGCAAACGGGACTCGAAGCGTGGGGTGAACCGTTTTTGGCGGGCAAACGCGGCGGGCGGCTGGTGACGATTGCGCCAACCGGAATTGAAAAGGATGAGCTGGCGGTGGCGCGGGCAGTTCCGGGGGGGAATATCCACCTTCATTTGAATCTAAAATTGCAACACCGCGCCGAAGACCTTTTGGGACAGCGCCGGGGGTCAATTGTGGCGATGAAACCTACCGGCGAATTGCTGGCAATGGCAACATACCCGCGCTTCAATCCACAGTCATTTGCCACCGGTGTGGACGCACAAACGTGGAATTCGCTGTTGAACAACCCCAATCGCCCGTTGGTGAATCGGGCTGCGCAGAGCGCGTATCCGCCCGGTTCCGTATTTAAAATTGTCAGTATGGCGGCGGCGATGGAAAAGTTAAATATGAGTCCCGATACCACCTTTACCTGCACCGGTACATGGTATGGACTTGGCGAGAATTTCCCCAAAACATGCTGGCTCAAAACGGGACACGGCGTAATTTCCCTCCGGGACGGACTGACGCAAAGTTGTGATGTTGTTTTTTACGAAGTTGGCAAAGCGCTGTATGAAGCTGACCCGTTGTTGTTGCCGGATATGGCGCGCGCATTTGGGCTGGGGCAACCGACCGGTATTTTGGGAATTGATGAAGCGACTGGCACTGTGCCCGATGATGCCTGGAAACGAGCGGCGCTGAATGAGCCGCTGTATGTGGGCGATATGGTCAATATGGCAATTGGGCAGGGATATCTGCTGACCACGCCACTGCAAGTGACGCAGATGGTCGCCGCCATTGCCGCACAGGGGAGCGAATATCGCCCGCAGGTGATTGCTCGACTCAATTCTCGTGATGCGGGCGACCAGTTTTTTTCGGCTGAAACAGTGAGACCATCGCCTGCCACTGCATTCACGCTGGCAAATATCCAGCAGGCAATGATCGGTGTGGCGCACGGACGGCGCGGCACAGCGCGCGCCGCGTTTGATGGGGTGGGGTTCAGCGTGGCGGGCAAAACCGGCACCGCCGAAACAGGCGTTGACCTGCCTCATGCATGGTTCGCCGGATATGCCCCCGCTGACGCGCCCGAAATTGTTATTACGGTGATGTTGGAAAACGCAGGAGAAGGGTCAGAAATGGCGGCACCGCTTTTCCGATTGCTGGCAGAAACCTATTTTTTACCGGGAACGTAAAGAATAATTTTCGTATTGCGGAATTAGGTTGACAATCGTTTCCTCATTGTGCTATAATCATAGTCGTAAAAACTTCTGTAGAAGTATTATACAACGCCAATATGATGCCAGGCTCAAACCGTTACTGTCGCCTGGCAATTGTATTGTAAAGTTGTAAATTTTTTATGCGGATAAATGAAGGTGGGCATGGAAGAAAAAGAAGTAATTGATATTGTGCAATCTCCGGCACAAGAAGAAACCACCCCGGAACCGGAAATCTCTCCTCTTGAACAATTGATGCTTAAGGCAAAAGAGCAGGGCTATCTCATCTCTGATGACCTGTTGATTGCCATTCCCGAAGCGGAAGAAAATATGGACCAACTTGAAGAGCTGTTTATCGAATTGGTCAATCAGGGCATTGAAGTCTACTCTAACGCGAAAGAGGCGGACGAAGAACGCAAATTAAAACTTGCAGGCTCCGCCAAAAAAGAAACAGTTGAAATTGACCCGTTTGATTTGAGCGCTATCGCTGCTGATGACACCATTAGTCTATATCTCAAAGAGATGGCACGGGTTCCATTGCTGACCACCGAGGAAGAAACCACGCTGGCACGTGGGTTGGAACAGGGGCACGAAGCTGAACAACGGTTGCGACAGTTGGGCTACGGTGCGGACTTAGACCGAGTGGATGAATTAAAATCTATCATTCGGGCAGGTAACCGTTCTCGTGACCATTTGATAAAAGCAAATACGCGGCTGGTCGTCAGTATTGCCAAAAAATATATGGGGCAGGGCGTACCGTTCTCTGATTTAATTCAGGAAGGTAATTTGGGATTGATGAAAGCGGTGGAGAAATTTGATTATCATCGCGGGTACAAATTTAGCACCTATGCCACCTGGTGGATTCGGCAGGCAATTACGCGCGCACTGGCAGACCAGGGACGCACCATTCGCGTGCCGGTACACATGAGTGACCGGATCCGCAAACTCCACCAGATTTCGCGCCAACTGGAACAGGCGTGGGGGCGAAAACCCTCGCCGGAAGAATTGGCAGTTGAGCTGGAGGTAGAGCCTTCCAAAGTACGCTGGATGTTGCGGGTGAGCCGTCATCCGGTATCGCTGGAACGTCCCGTCGGCGAAGAAGAAGATAGTGAGTTGGGCAACTTTATTGAAGATGAAGATGCACCCACGCCGCCCGATGCGGCATATCATCATTTATTGCAAGAAAAGCTGGAAGATGTACTTTCGACGCTCACCCCGCGCGAAGCCCGGATTTTGCGGTTGCGCTTTGGGTTGCAAAACGGTCGAAGTTACACATTGGAAGAAGTGGGCAAAAAATTTGGCTTGACCCGCGAGCGCATCCGCCAAATCGAAGGGCAGGCGTTGCGAAAACTGCGTCATCCGCGCCGTTCGCGGCAACTGCGCGATTATTTGGCATAAGTAAATGTGTCAGTTTACCAATTAAAGGAGAATGGAATATGCACCCAAAAAGCATTGAGTTACTCAATAAAGCCGTTGCAGATGAATTATCAGCCGTGCATCAATACATGTACTTTCATTTTCACTGTGACGACCAAGGGTACGACCTGTTAGCTGGGTTATTTAGAAAGACCGCCATTGAAGAAATGATGCATGTGGAACGATGCGCGGAGAGAATCCTATTTTTGCACGGTGAAATAGAGATGGTCACTTCAGCAGACGTGCAAAAACTCAATAATGTGCGCGAGATGCTGGAACTCGCCAGAAAAATGGAAGAAGAAAGCGCCAGAGATTACAACTTGTGGGCAAATGAATGTTCTGTGAATGCAGATTCTGCATCGAAAAAAATATTCGAAGGTCTGGTAGAAGAAGAGGAACGCCACTTTGACCAATATGATACCGAACTGGAGAATATTGATAGATTTGGCGAGCGATATTTAGCGCTGCAATCCATTGAGCGGAGCAAAAGCATTTCCACGGGAATGGCTTAAAGTTGGTTTAAACTATCTTTTTGAGTTGCAGTGGCAAACCGATGCGTTCGCCCTGTGTAGGGCAGAGCATTGCTCTGCCCCTACCTCTCAAATGATACTTTAAGATGCAGACGAGCATATATTCATAAAAGTAAAAAACGGTCAAGCGCAAAAAACTTGACCGTTTTTGCGTTCACTGCAATCTATTCTTCTCCTGTATCTACCGCACAGCGAAATCCTACATTATTGTAAAATAGAAAATCCCCGTCCAGCCGAGCGATGGCTGTGGCGGTGATTGCATTGTTGACCCAGCTTGCGCCCCGCAGTACCCGCCATTTGCCTGATGCCGGGTCTTCTCTGCCATCGTCACTGCGATAGGGATAGGGTCGGAATAAGCTGTTCGTCCATTCCCACACGTTGCCCACCAAGTCTACTATGCCTTCGGGGGTGTCCCCCTGCGGCGAAAATAAACCCACCGGCGATGTGCCACCCAAATGTGCTTCGGCAGAGTTGCAGTGGTTCGGCAAAAATTCTGCACCCCACGAATACCGCCGCCCGGCGAGCCCACGTGCGGCAAATTCCCATTCGGCTTCGGTGGGAAGACGTTTGTTTGCCCAAGCAGCGTATGCCAGCGCATCTTCCCATGTTACCAGCACCACCGGATGCTCGCCTTTTCCTTCCGGAAACGTGCGCGAGTTTATATTCCAATTATAGCCTTCGGTATCGCACCATGGCACGTGATAATGTGGCACGGGGTGTCCGGTCGCGTCAATAAACCGTTTGTATTCGGCGTTGGTCACGGGCCAGCGATCAATATAAAAACCGGCAACACTCACGCGATGGGTAGGTTTGGTATTTGGGGTATCGTCATCACTGCCCATAATGAACGTCCCGCCCGGTAAAAGCACCATCTCTTTTTTGTCGTCGGGGAAGATAATTGTTTCAATGTCAGATTGATTGTGTTCGGTCATGTTGTCCTCGCTATATAACCACACCCGGGTGTGATAAAATTAGTGCAATTCCACATCATAAGCTAAAACGTATCCGCCCAGCCAAATATGGTCGCCGGGTGTTAGCGGATAGATATTACCCATCATCAACAATTCACCGTTGATTTTAGTGCCGAATCCGCTGCCCATATCTTCGATAAATATCCTGGCTGACCCCGCAGGCAATGAGAGCATCACGTGCCGCCGCGATATTTTCTCGGCGAGCGCACCCAGATGCGACAGGTCAATATCGGCTTTATAATTGATGAAACGGTCACTGCGCCCAACAATGTGTTCGCCGACGGGTACTTCGATTTTCTCGCCGGTGCTGGCGAGTATCAGCGTGTGGGTTATGGGTTGCCCGCCCAGCCGAAAGACCCAGCCGGGGACGATGCTGTATCGCAGCGAAAGCTGACCCAACCCAATCACATCACCTTCGTATAATCGGTGAGATGCGCCCAATGACAGTTTTTGTCCGTTGATAACAATGCCCGCGCGTCCCCCCATTTCTTCAATGAAATGGATGCCACCTTTGCTTGCAATGCGTGCATGTCGACGCGATATCGATTCGAGCGCTGCATCTTCAAATGTCAAATCCACATCAGGGGGGATGCCGAAATTAGGGTCGTACCGCCCCAATACCACCGCACCATCAACGGGTAGAGTGATGTGCCGTCCGCTATTTTGTACGGTGAGCCAAAACCGCTTTCCACTGGCGCGTGACGACACAATTTCGCGGCGAGTGATTTGATTCGGGTCGCGGATATCGGCGGGACGGTCTGGGGCGGGCGATGGTTCTGTAAATGGGGTGAGCGGCGTGGAGTGGAAGAGCGTTGTGACGGGAAAGAGTGGAGCGCTCTTGGTAGTGCGTGGTTCGACTGCCCCGCCTCAA
>CAYZQQ010000016.1:0-20715 GCA_964480075.1 uncultured Anaerolineaceae bacterium | reverse complement strand
GGTGTTCTATTCCGACTTGGCAACTCAAAGCGTTTATCCAAAGCGGGAATTGCTGGTCATTATTCCCCGTTCACAATTTCCAACCGCTCGAATATTGCCGCGATATTGGGTTCGGTTAAACCGGGATACCCGTCAGTACCATAGACCGGCTGGGTTGGCGAATAATGTTCAAATGCATTATTTCCTCTCTGAATTTCATCTTTTTTGGAGAAGAGTGTGTAACTGGCGCGGAACTGTCCGCGCAAATCTACTGTGCCGCCGATGGCTTTCAGCGCGGCGACGGCTTCTTCCGTCAGTTGCATGCTGGCTTCATCTTTCACCGCAATGGCGATGAGGGCGTCATCCGGCGCGGCGGCGAGAAATTCCACCAGCGCGTGGCTGGCGGCGGGGTCGGCGTGGGTATCGAAAGCGGCGGTGTTCAGCACCGTGCCATCCTCCGCGATGATGGCGACATTGAATCCGCGCCGATTGGGCGACACATCCACCCCGTTCACGTAAATATGCCCCAGATTGCCCGCCTCTTCCCCCGCGCTGACGAGGGTGATGGCGGGGTATGGATTCGACTTCACCGGCGAGAGTTCAGAAAAATGCAGGGTGATGTCATTCACTCCCGCGCGGACGGCTGCGGCGGGGATGGGGATTTCAACCACCGGCGGCTCGAAATTCGGTTGGGTGTGGGTGTTGATGGGGGAAATGGGCGAATGGTGGTATTCGGACGGATACAGCGCACGTCCATTCACCTCTATCCAAATTTGGTTCGATGGGGTCATATGTTGGGTTGTGTATCGCAGCACTTTCGCTCCGCCATCCAGCGGAACCAGCAACCGCGCTTTTTTGCGCTGGGCAACGGGCGTATGGGGGGAAATGCCCCACCCTTCGGCAAAATAGAGCCCGTTCAGTGGTGAATGGAGCAGGTCAGTTTCGGTGGGCAGGGGGGGCAAGTTGACGCGGTACAGAATCAGGTCAGGCGATTCGCTCAGTTTTTCCACCGGCAGCACCGATTCGATGTACGGGATGGTCGCCTGCGGGTTGTTCAAATAGTCAGGCGTTTCGGGGCGCACCACAATATATTTAATGCCGAAAAAGCGCAGCACATTCCCGGCAATGGCGCGGTCGGTGTCCCACTGTTCCGGCGGCAAATCGTGCCCCGTTTCCAGCACGCGCAGGCTGCTCAAAATGGGCGCTCCGGTGAAATATTGGAAGCTCAATTCGGGGTTGCGGCTGGTGTTCCCCTGCACCATCGGCTTTTGGTGGACAGTCTGATAAAATTGCCCGAACATGAAGCCGGTGGTGTATGCCCCTGTGATGCGGAAACCGTTGCGCCACGCGAAGGGAATATCCAGCACGGAAAAATCGCCGGGGTCGGCGGCGATGGTGCGGTATGCCTCCGGTACGCGCATATCCGATTGCGGCAGGGGGATGGAGAGATTTTCGAAAATGAAAAATGAAAAAGGTAAAATGAAAAATAAAATGCGGGGGGAAAAATTGAATTTTGAATTTTGAATTTTGAATTTTGAAATCCCCACCGCGGCGAGCGGCGCAAGCGACAGCAGGAGCATGACGCTGTAGCGGCTGGGATAGCGATTGCCTTTGAAAATCGGCAGGTGCTGGAAGATGACGAACAGTCCGGGAATGCCGGTGGCATGCCCGTTAACGGTGATATTTGGTCCCAGCGCGGTCAGGGCGAAAAAGAGCGCCGCCACCGCCCAGAACCATACCGCGCGATTGCGTCGCAGTTGCCACAGCCCGATCGCCGCCAGCGCCAGCACCGAATAGCCGATGAAAATGTGCTGCCCTTTGTCGAAATTGGTGATGCCGGTTTTCGCCACCCACCCGCCGAACAGCGGATGGTGCATGGTCGGCACCCAAAAGCCGAGCAAATCCGCGCTGAATGCGTCCGCGAACCCGCCGCCGACCACCAGAAAATCGCCCTCGGCGAGCATATCGGGGAGCATCGCCGCCAGAATCGGTGCGATGCCCGCTGCCGCCAGCGCCGCCATCGGCAGGTAGGGGCGGATGTGACGGGCGAAGAAGGATGCAAACCCCCTCCCCAACCCTCCCTCTTTCAGGGGGGGGGAGTCGCCAACGGCGGCGGGAGGGGGTGCAAACAAATTCCACACCCACACCAGCGCCATCCATACCAGCAGAAAACTGGCGTAAGTCATTTCGGTGTATGCCTGCATCACCAAAAACAGCGCAGAGAGTGCCGCCCAGCGCGGGCGCGGGTCGTTTTTCAATTTGAGGAAAAAGAGCGCGGCAAAGGGAATCCAATGCGTGCTGGCGATATTGAACTGCCCCAGCGCGACATAAAACAGTTTGCTGCTGGCGAAAGCATACACCATCCCCGCGAAAAACGCCGCCCAAATATCATCGCCGTGCCGAAACTCCCGCACCAGCAGATAGCGGGTCAGCAAAAACGCGCCGTAGCCGCCCGCCGCAAAGGTGAAAAACAGATGCAGATTGCTCGCCGCGACTGTGCCGAAATTCAGCAGCAGAGGGAGCGCCGTTAGCCCGTTGAGCAGGGTGTGGGTGTAAAACGCCAAATTGATGCCCAGCGGATAGAACATCATGTTGGTGAAAAACGGGTTTTGCGGCTGATTCAGCAGCGCGAATTTCACCCACCACAAATTCCACGCAATGGCGGGGTCGTCGCCGCCGTCACCGGGCAAAAACGTGCCAAGATGGGTTGCGGTGGGCAACGTCAGCGCGAGCGCCAGCAGGAGGTATGTGGTAAATATGAGGATGTGGGTTCTTTTGGTTTCAGGTTTCAAGTCTCAAGTCCAAAGTCATCACGCATCACGCATCACGTTTCACGCATCACAGCATACATTCAAACGCGATAATTGACAATTGCTATTTCAAAATAAGGGGCAGATACACGGGGAAAATGCGGTCTGTCACTACCACCGAACGGGGGGAGGTGAGGGTGTCGCCGGGGTTTTGCACGGTGACGGTGACGGCATGGGTGCCGGTGAGCGCCCACTGAAACATCTGCGAATCGGTGAGCGTGCCGGTGCGCGTCACGGGTGCGAACCCGTCCGCCTGCCATGTCAGCGTCAGCGGGCGGATGGTGGTGGCGGGCGAAATGGCGGTGGTCAGGGTGAAAGTATCGGCGGGTGTGCCAAGCATGTTGCCCGTGATGGACACCGACAGGCACGGGTCGAGCGCGCGCTTCATTGCCGAAAAAATGTCCGTGTTCGGGAATGTGCCGGAAACAAAATTGGAACAATGCCCCGTGGCAGTGGCGGGGACATCCACGGCGGTATGGTGATTGGTGGAAAAGGTGACCCAAAAGGGCGTGCTGTCGGGCATCGAAAATTGTGTGCCGCCGTTGTCGGTCAGGCTGAGGCTCATGCCGCCCGTTTCATGGTCGGCGGTGACGATGACCAGCGTATGCCCCGCGTCCACCGCCGAATGTGCCAGCGCGGCGGCAATGGCGGTGTCCAGCCCCAGTGTATCGCCGATGACGTTGGCGGCATCGTTGGCGTGTCCCGCCCAGTCAATCTGTCCCCCTTCCACCATCAAAAAATACCCGTTGGGGTTCTGCCCCAGCACATCGAGCGCGGCGATGGTCATCTCTGCCAGCGTTGGCGAAAATGGGCGTGTCATCCCGTCATCCGCAAATGCGCCAAGCAGTTTCGGCGTGTGCGCCGTGTCGAGTGCGGAAAGTTCGGCGGCGGTGCAGACAGTGGCATATCCCGCCGATTGTGCCTCTGTAATCAGGTTTCGCCCGTCGGTGCGATTGCCCGCCCCGCCATAACACCCCGTCGCTGCGGTTGGCAGAAAATCATCTTCGCCCCCGCCGAGCAACACATCCACCCCGGCGGCGATTTCCTGCCGTGCAATTTCGGTCATCATGCTGCGGCTGGGCACGTGTGCGGCGAACACGGCGGGCGTGGCGTGCGCCAGTTGGGTGGTCGTCACCAACCCCACCGACATGCCGCGCGCCTGCGCCAGTTCTAAAATGGTGGTCAGATTTTGCCCGTCGAAAGTTTGGCTGATGATGCCGTTGTCGGTGCGCGTGCCGGTGGCAATCGCCGTGCCACCCGCCGCCGAATCGGTGAGTCCGCCGGTGCGGTTCGCCGTTTGCGACCACCCCGCAAAAGGCAGGTTGTCCATCACCAATTGCCCGTTTTGCCCCACCGAAGCCCATTGCACGGCGGTGCGCTGATCCGCACCCATACCATCCCCAATAAAGAGGATAATGCTGTGGGGCGGGGCATCGGCGCGCGCAGATGTAGGGGACAACAGTAACAAAATCGAAGCCAAAATTATCCAAAACCGTTTCATAGTAGAAAGTTTGAACTTTTTTGGGGAAAAGTCAATTCTGCCCATAAAAAACCAATGTCTGTTTCTCAAATAACCCGTCTGCACATATAATGAAAGCATACGCAATGGGTTTATTATGGCTTCTGAAATGATAAAACTGCTTTTAATTGAAGATAACCCCTATGACGCAAAGGTTATCCGCCTGATGTTGGTATCACAGCGGCGATTGTTGCCGACGGATGTCCCTTTTGAGTTGCACGATGCGTCCACGCTGAACGATGGCTTGCATCATTTACACGACCATCGCCCCGATTTGGTGATACTTGATTTGAATTTACCCGATAGCGACGGGCTGGACACGTTTTTGCAGGTAAATGCCGAAAATTCTGCTGTGCCGGTGATTATCATCAGCGCCACGGATGACCTGCAATTGGCAGTGGAAGCCGTGCAGTCGGGGGCACAGGATTATCTACTGAAAGGGGAAATGAGCCGCAATTTGCTGGTGCGCGCGATTCATCACGCGCTGGAACGGCAGGCAATTCGACGGGAGCTTGACCAGCGCACCCGCGAACTTGCCGCTAGCGAAGCCCGATTGCGGATGATTACCGACAAAAGCGCCGACGGGATTGTGATTGCCAATGATGCCGGTGTGGTACGATTTGCCAATCCTGCTGCCCGGCGACTTTTAGATTTGAGCGATGATCCGGCAACCGAACAACGGCTACCGTTTTCGATTTCGGCAGATGAAGTCACTGAAATAACCCCCTCTGCCGCCGACACTGATGAGACAGTGACGGTGGAAGTGCATACAGTCTCCACCGAATGGGGAACAGAATCTGCGCAGTTGGTGGTTATGCGTGACATTACCGACCGCAAACGGGCAGAGCAGGCATTGCAATCAGCCAATGATAATTTGGAAAATGTGGTCAAGGCGCGCACCTCTGAATTAAAAAAGGCGAATGAATATTTGCTTGACCAAATTTCTGAACGACGGCGCGCCCAGCGGGCGCTGAACCGTGCGCTCACCGAAGCAGAGCAGGCACGTGACCAACTTGATACCATCGTCGCATCGGTGGCAGATGGATTGCTGGCAACCGATACCCACAACCGCATTACGATGATGAATCGCGCGGCGGAAGAACTGCTGGAAGTAGAAGGGAGCGACGCCATTGGGCAACCCATCGAGCGGGTCATAAACCATCCCACGCTCATTGAACGCATTTTAGCCACACTGGAAACCGGTCGGGAATTACAATTTGAGTTTGAAATGCCCCCTCGTTTTGGTGAGTCACCCAATGACAATCGCACGAAAACTATCCGTGCCCGCTCGGCGGTGGTGAAAGACCGCGCTAAAAATGGGGGCGGAATCATCACGGTGATGGTGGATGTCACCCGTGAGCGGGAAGTTGACCGGTTGAAAGCTGAATTTATCTCCACCGCAGCGCACGAATTACGTACCCCGCTCACCACCGTGCAGGGGTTTTCAGAAATTCTGCTGGCACGCGATAATCTTCCGCTAGAAACGCGCCATAAATATCTATCGTATATCAACAATCAGGCGCTGGCGCTGGCGCGCATCGTTGACGATTTGCTCAATTTGGCAAAAATTGAATCCGGGCGAAAATTTGCGCTCAACAAAGAGCCGGTTCAGATTGGCGTTCTGGTTGAGCCGGTGGTACAGAAATTTGCGGCAGACAATCCAATCCACAAGTTTCAGGTGCAGCTACAGGATACTACGGTGGCGTGGGTGGTTGACCGGCAGAAAATGACGCAGGTGTTGGAAAATTTATTGGGCAATGCCGTAAAATTCGCTCCCGAAGGCGGGAGTATCGAAGTGAACGGCCAGAGTTATCAAGACCCGCAATCGGGTGAAACGTTTTATTTTTTGTCGATGAAAGATGACGGCGTGGGGATGACGCTGGCGCAGACGGCACACGTTTTTGACCGGTTTTATCGCGGCGATGCGTCGAACACGGCAGTTGGCGGCACCGGGCTGGGCATGGCAATTGTCAAACATATCATCGAAGCGCACGGGGGACGCATTTGGGTGGATAGCACACCCGGCGTGGGTACAAAAGTATCGTTTACCGTGCCGCTGGAGTGAGTTTCATGCGCGATGGGGTAATTTGACAAAGTTGTCCCGGCGTCTATAATTATTGCGTATAATGTGAATGACTTACGCTTGGTATCACCGTGAAGATGCATGGCGGCTTGAAAAAGTCGCCATTGTTGTGTTACGGTGATTTTATGGTGCATAACAGTTGATGATTGTGGCGGGCAACGATAACATCTTAAACCAGTTTGAGCAGTATCTTTCGCAAATTGCGCTTTCCCCCAAAACCATAACGAATTACCTCGCCGATTTACGAGTTTTTGTGCGTTGGGCAGAGCAGGCATACGACGGTAATTTCTTGTTGGCGCGTGTGTCGCCCGACCAAATACGGGCATACCGCCGCCATCTACTTGAGGAAAACCGCGCACCATCCACCATCAATCGCCATTTGCAAGCCTTGCGCAAATGTTGCACGTATCTGACTCAGACAAATTTGTCGCCAATAAATGCCGCCGCCGAAATTCCATTGGTGCGGGGCGCTGTGAAACAATCCGTTACGCCACTGACACTGCTCGAAGTTGACGCATTGCTTTCGGCGGCACAAAATACCCGCTCATCCATTGCCAAACGTGATATTGCCATTATGCACTTGCTGGCACACGTGGGGTTGCGCGTTACTGAAACGATAGATTTGCAGATGGATGATGTGCAGTTTGATTTTCCGGGCGTGCATTTAGCCGTGCGCGATGGACGGGGACAGGGGGTGCGTGATATTCCGTTGTCTGATGAAGTGTGTACCGCGCTGAAAAACTGGCTGGTCATTCGCCCCAAAACAGCGAGTTATCCCAACGTATTTTTGAGCCAAGAAGGTCGCCCCATATCTGCCCGTACCGTGCAGCGTATTGTTCGCCGTTGCGCCGATGACGCAAACATCGTCTCTGTTACACCACAATTGTTGCGCCGCACCTACGCCCATCGACTTTGGCGTAAATCGGGCAATATCGAATTGGTTCGAATGCGGCTGGGACACCAACATACCGCTATTACCATGCAATATTTGGGAGTTTCTGGCAATGGTAAGAAGTAGGCAGCAAGTGGTAAACAAGTTACTCCGTGCTTCGTACTCCTTATCCCATAAATAATTTCAGGAGGTTCATTTTGGAAGTAAAAGACTTTAGCGCACTGTGTGTTCGGCTGGCATCCCCGGAGGTTATCCACAACTGGTCGTATGGTGAAGTGACCAAACCGGAAACCATCAACTATCGCCGATTGCGCCCCGAAAAAGACGGTTTATTCTGCGAGGTTATTTTTGGACCGACTAAAGACTATCAATGCTATTGCGGAAAATACAAACAAATTCGTTATAAAGGCATTACCTGCGAAAAATGTGGCGTACTGGTTACCCGCTCCTCCGTTCGCCGCGAACGCATGGGGCACATCGAACTGGCTGCACCCGTGGCGCACATTTGGTACACCCGCCGCGTGCCATCGTATTTGGGATTGCTGCTCGATATTTCGCGCCGTAATCTTGACCGCGTGCTCTATTTCGCTCAATATGTCATTGTTCGGGTTGATGAGCCGGCTCGCGCTCGCGCCCTAAAAAAACTGGACGAAGAAGTTGAGCGGGAGCGAACCCGATTGGAACAGTTGGCGCAGGCTGCAACCGATACCGAACGCACCGAGCTTGACGATAAAATTACCGCCCTTCGGGAACGAGAGCAATCACTGGTTGCCCTGATGGACGAGAAACAATCAAAAGCGGTGGAAGACGCGATGCGCGCCGCGCAGGCTCATCAAAAATACCTGGAAGATAATCAGGGCAAGAAAGCTACTGATGACATCGCGTTGCCCGGTTCGGCGAATTTGGTTTTGGCGGCAGACGAAGTGATTTCTGCTGACCATTTGACGCGCTTGAACACATTGGTGGATGCGCGTTTGGACGAAATAAAAACGCAAATTGAAGACGAATTGTTGCGTGAACGCGGCGAAATCGAAAAAAATATTGACCAGTTACGCCACGAAATTGATGCTAAACTGGACGCATCGCGTGACGAAATTGACCAGGAATTAAGCCAACTGATTTCGCGGGTAGAAGAACAGCGGCAGGAACTCATCAATATTCAACCGATGCAATTCTTAAACGAGTTACAGTTCCGTGAATTGGAAGAAAACTGGGGCAATGTTTTTGAAGCAGGTATGGGCGCCGAAGCGCTGTACGAAATTTGTAAAGACATCAATCTTGGTACGCTGGTAGGTGAATTACAAACGGAAATTCGTACCACGCGCTCCAAACAGAAACTGAAAAAAGCCATTAAACGTCTGAAGGTGGCAGAAAGTTTACAGCGCAGCAACAATCGTCCCGAATGGATGATTTTAACCGTGCTGCCGGTTATCCCCCCCGATTTGCGCCCGATGGTGCAGTTGGATGGCGGTCGGTTTGCCACCAGCGATTTGAATGACCTGTATCGCCGGGTCATCAATCGTAACAACCGTCTGAAACGCCTGCTTGATTTGGGCGCACCGGATGTTATCGTTCGCAACGAAAAACGAATGCTGCAAGAGGCGGTAGATTCGCTGATTGACAACAGCAATCGCGGCAAAGCCGTGTCATCGCGCGGTCGCCGCGAGTTAAAAAGCCTCAGCGACATGCTCAAAGGGAAGCAAGGGCGTTTCCGCCGCAACCTGCTGGGTAAACGGGTAGACTACTCCGGCCGCTCGGTGATTGTGGTGGGTCCCGATTTGGAATTGCATCAAGCCGGTCTGCCAAAAGAAATGGCGCTGGAACTTTTCCGCCCGTTTGTCATTCAAAAACTGGTAGAATACAACTATGCCAACAATGTCAAAGGCGCAAAACGCTTTTTAGAACAACGCCGCCCGGAAGTATGGGAAGTGCTGGAAGAGGTCATCCAAACCCGTCTCATCCTGCTCAACCGCGCCCCGACCCTGCACCGGCTCGGAATTCAGGCATTTGAACCCTTATTGGTGGAAGGGAGCGCCATCCACTTGCATCCACTGGCGTGTTCCGCCTTTAACGCCGATTTTGATGGTGACCAGATGGCGGTTCATGTGCCACTCAGCGCAAAGGCTGTAGAAGAAGCGCGCAGCCTAATGCTCGCCAGCAAAAACCTGCTGTTGCCGGCTAACTCTGAACCGATTGTCGGGCCCACTAAAGATATGGTGCTGGGCATCTACTATTTGACGATGGAATCTGAAGATGCCGACCAGAGCGGACGCATAAAGGTTTTTGGCAGTATTGATGAATTGTCGTTGGCATATGCGCTGGGGAAAATAAATTTACACACACACATTAAACTGAAAAACGTGGATACCATCCTTCCACCGGAAGAAGTTCCATATATTGAAACAACCGCCGGTCGCGCATTGTTCAACGAAATTCTCCCACCTGAACTTAGGTTTGAGTACAACAAACCGATGACCAAAGGCGACCTGAAAGACTTAATCGGATTGTCGTTTCAAAAGTTGGGCGTTGATGCCACCGCAAAAATAGCAAACGATATTAAAACGATCGGGTTTAAATATGCGTCCGTATCGGGAACCACCATCGCTATTTCAGATATCAACATTCCAAAAACGAAGACAGAAATTTTGGAGCGCACCTCTGCCAAAATTGCTCAAATTGAAAAACAATTCCGGCGCGGGTTAATTACCGAAGACGAGCAGTACATCCAAACCGTCGCGCTGTGGACAGATGCGACCGATGAAGTGACCAAAGAGGTCGGGAAAGCTATCGCCGAAGATAGCCCCATCCGCGTTATGGCGGAATCGGGTGCAACCAAAGGCGGATTTACGCCTATCCGTCAGCTTGCCGGTATGCGCGGATTGATGGCAGACCCCAGCGGACGCATCATCCCGTTGCCCATTCGCTCTAATTTCCGCGAAGGACTGACTACACTGGAATATTTCATCTCCACCCATGGCGCGCGAAAAGGGCTGGCGGATACCGCCCTCCGTACCGCTGATGCCGGATATCTGACCCGCCGCTTGGTTGATGTGGCGCAGGATATGATTATCCGGACCGATGATTGTGGTACGCAAGAAGGTATCGAAGCTGTCCGCGAAGATAATGGCAAACTCCAGCCTGTCTTCAAAGATAAAGTGTTCGGGCGCGTGCTGGCAAATGATGTGTACCATGCCAAAACCGGCGAACTCCTTTTTGCTCGCGACCATATGATATCGCGTGACGATTTGCATACCATGGTTGAAGCCGGCATTACCAGCGTTATCATTCGCTCGCCGTTAACATGCGATATGGAAAAAGGTATTTGCGCCAAATGTTACGGATTAGATATGGGACGCGGCGGATTGATAAAACTCGGGGAAGCCGTCGGTATCATCGCGGCACAATCCATTGGTGAGCCGGGAACACAGCTCACGCTGCGCACCTTCCACACCGGCGGCGTCGCCGGGGTAGAAGACATCACCACCGGATTGCCGCGTATCCAGGAGCTGTTTGAGGGACGCAATCCTAAAGGCGAGTCCCTCATCGCCGATTTGGATGGTATCGTTGATATTATCCAGCACGATGATGGCAGTCGTTCTTTGAAAATCTCATCCAGTGAAATGCGACGAAAGATATACCGCATTCCCGAAGGCTGGGAAGTTACGGTGGAAGACGGCACCGAAATTGAAGCGAAAACCGTTGTTGCCCGCAAAGACGAAGAGGAATTAGTTGCCGAAAATGGTGGTCGGGTTTATATTAGTGGTTCGAAGATAACAGTGAGTTGGGAGCAGCGTCGCGAAGTGGAATTGGACGTGGACTCTGCTGCCAGACTGTCGGTAGAAATCGGCGAGCAAGTTGTTGCCGGTCAACAACTCAGTCAGGGGTCAATCAACCCACACCGTCTGTTGGAGGTGATGGGACGCGAAGCCGTCCAGCGGTATTTGGTGGATGAAGTACAGGGAGTCTATCGCTCGCAGGGCGTACCCATTCACGATAAACATGTGGAAGTTATCATTCGTCAAATGACCAATCGCGTGCAGGTAGTTGCTTCAAAGGACGGCAGTTTCCTGCCCGGTGAACTTGTGGTTCGCCGCCGCTTCCAGCGTGCCAGTGATGACCTAATTGCGGAAGGCAAACAACCCTCCACTGCGCGCCCGATATTGTTGGGCATTACCAAAGCCGCACTCAACACCGATAGTTTCTTGTCCGCGTCATCCTTTCAGCACACCATCAACGTGTTGGCGCAAGCTGCTATCGAAGGCAAACGCGATGAATTGTTCGGGTTGAAAGAAAATGTCATCATCGGGAAACTTATCCCCGCCGGCACCGGTTTTATGGCGCGTATGAAGGCAACCGAAGCCGCCGAAGCCGCTGAAGCTGAAGCAAAAGCAAAGGCTGAAGCAGAACAAGAAGCTTTAGAGGCGGTTGTCGTCGTTAGCGAACCGGATGGGAATGGCGACGGAGCCGACGGCGATGGCAATGCACCCGCAGCCGATGTCTCTGCAACAAATGCGGAGCCGGTAGCCGAATAATTTACCAATACCAGCGTATGACGCCAGATAATCCCTCGGCGTTGCACTCTGATGAGGATTAAAAGCAGAAAGGGGGTGATAGTGAATGAGTGTTGAACTGAGACCCGGCGAAAGCCAAGAAGGATTGCTGAAACGCTTCCGGAAAGATGTGGTGCGCGATCGTATTTTGAGCACCTACCGAAAAAAACGATGGTTTGTTTCCAAAAGCGAAGATCGACGGTTGGCAAAACAACGCGCTGCCCGCAAAGCGCGTCGTAAAGTGATGGCGTACAATCGAAATCGCAGATAACTGTTGAGTGTTTTTGGAATTCTCAAGACCGGCATTTTTGCCGGTCTTTTTTTGCGTTATCGTCCCATCATCCCCCGAAAAATTTCATCATATATCGGTGCCAGAGTTTCCCAGTCAAACCGTAAAACGTGATGACGCAATATTGGTAGCGGTGAGACGGGAAAATTTGTTATTGCCGCCGATAATTTCTCTATCATATCTTCCGGCGAATTATACAAAAATTCGGGGTGCAAATAGGGGGGGATAAACTGCGGATATGCCAGCCGTTGGGGTAGCAGCGGTATGCAGCCGCAGTAGATGGCTTCTGCCACACTACCGCCAAAAAAATCGTGAACAGAAGTAACCGGGAGAATGTCGGCGCGCCAGAGCCAATGGGCATACGCGGAAAAATTCTTTGCATAACCAAAATGAACAATTCGCTCACCCAACCGCCGCCGGGCGGTTTCAAATTCCTCCGGCGAATTGCGGAAATTTTCGCCCAAAAGTACTACCTGAAATTCCAACCCCCGGTCAGCCAAATTATACAGCGCGCTGAAAAATTCGGCGGGATTTTTGTCGTATTCCCAGCGATGGTTCCACAAAATGGTGGGTATTTCATTTGTGGGACGCGGGTCGGGACGGAGCGAATCAAAACGGCGTAAATCCAAACCCAACGGCAAAACCTTCGATTTTTGTCGCAATGCCGACACGTTTTCCAACCCGTTAAAGTCAGGAAACTGCTTTAAAAATTGTGGCAGTGCATCAAAAAACGCATCCAAATGGAAACCGGAATTGAAAAAAACAGCATCGGCAGCGAGCGCGGAGGCATAGTTGATGAAGCCGTAATGACTGTCGCGCTGAGCAACAATATCACGGTCGGTGGGCGACCACGGGTATGTGAGCTGATTTTCATGGAAATAGAGTGCGACCGGGATGTGTGCGCTGCGCGGACGGGTGAGCGCGAGAAATGTGGTCAAATCAAACATATCGCTGGCGAGGATCACATCGGGCGGGGGGGATAGCGCCGAAAATTGCTGTGCCAGCGACACTGCGCCGCCGTGCATGCGCCATTTCCAGAAACGACCGGGCAGGCTCAAAATGGTGACATCGTGCGCCGAAAAGCGGGCGTATTCCTCCGCCCAGCGCCGGTGCGAGCCGGTAAAATACGGTTCGAGCAAAACCAGATGCATCGGCTACCGGGCGAATGTGCCCATCAGGTCAGTTTGCGCCAAAATGTACCCATCCGTCGCGGCAAGCAATTCGGCTTTGGTGGCTCCCGCCGATAACGCCAATTCAGTGTCAAGCGCATATAATTTGAAGAAATAGCGGTGGGTGCCGCGCGGGGGACACGGTCCGCCATAATCCAATCGACCCCAGCTATTTTTGCCGGTGAGTGTCCCGGCGGGGAGTGCCCCTCCTTCGGGGAGCGAACGCGTTTCGGCGGGTAGATTAAAAAGCAGCCAATGGTCCCATGTCCCGCCGGGGGCATCCGGGTCATTGAAAATAAGCGCGAAACTTTGGGTTTTGGAGGGTGGGGCAGTCCATGCCAGCGGCGGCGAAATGTCATCGCCTTGGCAGGAATATTTAACCGGGATGGCATTCCCGGCAGTAAACGCCGAACTTGTTATCGCAAACACGGGGTCTTCTCCTTTATTTTGGACACTTTTGCTGACGGCAGGTGATGTCGAGCGGCAGGCGGTGGTCGCCAGCAATACAATCGGCAAACACCAAGTGATGAGCCGGTTCATGGTACCGTTTCGCCGCTGGGAATTTCATCGGTTTTAAAGTGTCTGGCAGTGAGGTCGGGTTCGATAATGACGTTGCGCCCAACTTTGATATTCGCCGGGATATGCACACTTTTGCCCACCACGGTGAGTCCGGTGTTCAAAACTTCGGGAATATTTTTGTTGGGAACGATGCTATCACTGTAGCCGATGTGCGTATTTTCGCCGATAACCGTGTTTTTGTCGATGATGGCGCGGTCGATGATGGTGCCCGCCCCGATTTTACAATTGTGCATGATGATGGAATTGCGAACCACTGCCCCTTCGGTGACATAAACGCCCGAAGCCAATACCGAGTGTTCCACCACGCCATCCACGATGGCGCCATTGGAGAGTAAATTGTTTTCCACGTGGGCATTCGCGCCGATTTTTACCGGCGGTTGCTCTTCGCTGGGGGTGTGGATGACCCAATTGGGGTCGTACATGTCCAGCGCGGGTGTTTCTGCCAGCAATGCCATATTTGCTTCCCAATAGGCTTGCAGCGTGCCCACGTTTGCCCAATAGCCTTCGTATTTATAGGCGAACACCCGCTTGCCCTGCGCTATCATCGCCGGTAGCACATCACGTCCAAAATCCAGATGGGAGCGGTGTTTTTGCAGATGTTTTCGCAGAACATCCGCTTTGAACGCATAAATTCCCATCGAGGCGACCGTTTCGCGGGAACGTTTTGGCTTCTCCTCAAAATGCAGCACGCGCATATTGGCATCGGTGGTGACAATGCCGAAACGGTGGGTTTCAAACGGATTCACACTGCGAATGCCGATGGTGACATCGGCGTCTGTTTCCTGATGGAAGCGGAGCATGGTGCGATAATCCATTTTATAGACATGGTTGCCGCCCAAAATGAGAACGGTATCCACCCGCTGTTCATTCACGTAATCCAAATTGCGCCGCACGGCATCGGCAGTGCCCTTTTCCCAGCCGGTGATGCCGGGACCGAGATACGGTTGCAGCAACCGCACCCCGCCGCGTGTGCGGTCAAGTTCCCACGGTTTGCCCACCCCGATATGGTCGTTGAGCGAGCGGGGCATATATTGGGTGAGTACGCCCACACTGTAAATTTCGGAGTTGCTGCAATTGGACAGCGCAAAATCTACAATGCGAAATTTAGCGCCAAACGGCAGCGCAGATTCGGCGCGCACTTGGGTCAGCACGCTGAGATTTTTGTTTGCCCCACCTGCCATAATTAAAGCCAGAGTTTTCATAGAGTTCCTCGTTTACGGTTTCTGGTTTCAAGGGTTATTATTTTGCTATACTGTACCGCGCCATAAATGAACATTTTAGTCTGAATTTTCGGTGGCGTTAACCCTGCGTTTCCGCCCTCTGTAGGACAGAGCATTGCTCTGCCCCTACTTTCGGAAATTTCCGGAATGACATACGCCAAAACTGAATATAAAAAAATTTATCAGTTAATCAGGGTGCGGTTCAGTATATTTTGCTGTTTCTAACTTTCTTCCCAATTCGGGCTGATGGTTTCGCCGCTGGAAATATCCCCGTCGGGGAAGTCGTTTTCGGCGCTGCCCGAACTGACCAGCACGTTGCGCCCCAGTCGCTTGCCAATGGGAATGATGCTCTCTTCGCCGATGACATTGATACCGGTATTGAGCTTGTCGGGCAGTTGATGATTGGCGGTGTCGTCATCGCCATCGCCGATAATAGCGCCACCGCCCACCACTGTATTGGTGTCGATGATGGTTTTGTTGATGATAGCGCCGGGTCCAATCCAGGTGTCATTCAAAACAATGGAATCGCGCACTACGGCTCCGGGTGACACATACACGCCCGGCGATAGCACCGAGTGTTCCACCGTGCCGCGGATGACGCAGCCGTTGGACAGCAAACTTTGTTTCACCCGTCCCTGCGGGTCAATTTTTACGGGGGGGCGTTCCTGACTGCGGGTGTGGATGACCCAGTCGGGGTTGTATAAATTTAGGGGTGGCATCGGGTTGGTCAACTCCAAACTTGTTTCCCAATACGATTGCACGGTTCCCACATCTACCCAATAGCCGTCAAATAAATATGCCATCACTTTATCACGGGGAATCATCGCGGGGATAACGTGTGCCCCAAAGTCGATACGGGGTGTTTCATCGCTATCTTCCAGCAACCGTTCAATCAGCATATCGGCTTTGAAAATATATACCCCCATTGAAGCGAGCGTGCCTTTGTCGCGCGCTTTGGGTTTTTCGTGAAAATCACGTACCTGACTGGTTTCATCCACCGTCATTATGCCGAAGCGGTCGGTTTCTTCCAGCGGCACATTTCGCACAGCCAGTGTCAAATCGGCTTGCGTTTGATAATGAAACTCCAACATTTCTCGATAATCCATCGCATAAATGTGGTCGCCGGAGAGGATGACGACGGTATCGGCTTGACTACGGCGTATAAAATCAATATTTTGGGCGATGGCGTTGGCAGTGCCTTTGTACCAATCCTCTTTGGCTTTACCTTGATATGGATGCAGCAGACGCACCCCGCCCCGCTGGCGGTCGAGGTCCCACGGTTTGCCGATGCCGATGTGCTCGTTGAGCGAATGGGGGCGGTATTGGGTGAGAATGGCGACATTAAAAATGCCGGAATTTACGCAATTTGAAAGGGTGAAATCAATAATGCGAAACTTTCCGGCAAATGGTACGGCTGGTTTGGCTCGATTGTCGGATAGCGCAGTGAGACGTGTACCCGCACCGCCAGCCATAATCATCGCAACAACACGCATAAAAGGCTCCTTTTTAATGATGGAGGGTTATTATTTATGGAAATTATAGCATTGAACCCCATTCGATGCCACTTTTAAAACAGAGATTTCAACTTGACATATTACGTTAAATTTAGTATTATGTATAGTAGAAGTGTTGTATATCCCTTCCCGTTTGGGCAGTATTTTTGAAACTGCTGGAGGTTTCCATAATGAAACACCGCATATTAATTATCGCACTGGCATTAATGCTGTTTACCGTGCCGGCAACCGCGCAGGGTGGCACCGGTTACACGGTTCAATCCGGCGACACATTGGCGAATATCGCGGCATGGTACGATGTCTCGCTACAGGCATTGATGGATACCAATGGGCTGACCAACCCCGACGTTGTATTTGTCGGGCAAAGGCTCGATATTCCCACCCCAGCCACGATGGGGTATTATACCGTGAAGCCCGGCGATACACTGGCTGACATCGCGGCAAAATTGGGCACATCGGTGCAATCGCTGGCATCAGCCAACAATCTCGGCGATGTGGATACGATTTATGTGGGACAGGTGCTCAATGTGCCCGGCGGTGGACAATCCACCGTGCCAACCGTACCGGCGGCGTGCAGCGCCAATTACACGGTTCAATGGGGAGATACGCTTTCGGCGATAGCGTGGCGTAACGGTGTTTCCGTCAATTCGCTGATGACCGCGAACAATTTGTATGCGGGGACAATCTATGCCGGGCAGAAATTATGCGTGCCGGGAAGCTATACCCCGCCATCGTCACCCACGGGATACTATTACACCGTCCAATCGGGCGATACCGTGACAAATATCGCCTATCGATTTGGTGTGTCTCAATGGTCAATTGTTGAAGCCAATAATCTATCCGATGCCGGGTTTATCTATGTGGGACAAAAACTGCTCATCCCCGGATACAATCTTGCCCCGACCCCTACCACCCCGCAACCAGCCCCCACGGAAACCCCAGCCACAGATGGCGGAACGCCGGATTATGTGCCACCATCCGCACCGGATTATCAGGATGTGTCGCAATCGTGGGACGGGGCGGTGACGGTGGTGGATGCAGAGAACAAATGGGTTGGCAAACAAACCGCCGATTTCCCCGACCCCGATGGCAATACCACCATTATGGTGCGCACCACCGATGCGCTGGGTGTCCCGGTTGTCGCCAAAATGGGCGGTATGGAACTACATTTGCAAACCAGCAATTCTTCTGAATTTGGCTGGGGTACAATGGGGATGAAAGGTGTTCCCGCCGGTGAATATACCGTGTGGGTCGACCAAGATGCGTCCGATAAAGTGACTGCTCAACTGGCAGCCGGTCATCGAATTCTGGTAGAATTTGCATATCACAATGTTACATCCGACCCGCCGCCGCGTTCCCCCACCGGTTGGACGGGGCGAGTGGAGCGAAACACCAGCGGCACGGAACCCGCCAATGGCGTGTGGTCAACCATTGTGGTGCGCACGGCAGCAATTGGATTGCCCATTACCATCAAATCAGAGGGGAATGATTTTTCAGCGATGTGCTATACCGGTACAAAACCGGAATATGGTGCTGGCGCGTGCGATTTCGGCGGGTTGTGGCCCGGAAAATACACCGTCGGCATTGATGGCGCGGGCATTGCCGTGCAGGTTTTTGTCGATGGGCAGGGTGTCGCCGAGATAGCGTTTGACCACCAGTAATTAACATTCAATCATAATACAAAAGACTCTCAAAATGAGAGTCTTTTGTATTATCTCAATATGCAGGGGCGGCTCGCGAGCCGTCCCTACAACATATCCCCCAAATTATTGAGAAGACACAACTTTTATTGTTCGATGTATCTGTGGTAAAATGACGGTTACACTGCTTTGTTGTCCGCCAGCTCCAGCTTTTCTTCTAAATGAGCCAGCGACATCGCGGCGATACT
Source organism: uncultured Anaerolineaceae bacterium (assembly GCA_964480075.1). Classification (GTDB taxonomy): domain Bacteria; phylum Chloroflexota; class Anaerolineae; order 4572-78; family 4572-78; genus JANTHQ01. Next base: position 2,223 of record CAYZQQ010000016.1, on the reverse strand, counting down.
GCCGAACAGCGATAAAACTTTCTCGTCTGAATCGTTGAATTCTGTTTCATTTTGTTTGTTCAGCAACTCAATCACGCCCATTATCCGTTTACCGTGCTTTAATGGCACCGCGAGAATATCGTGGGTTTTCATCCCGAATATTTTATCTATTTCCGGAGAGAATCGCGGGTCAATGTGGGCTTGGTTTACTATCAGCGGGTCGCCATGTTCCACCACCCATCCGGCAATACCCTGATGCCAATTCATTCGATACCCCTGCAATGCATCCCGATATTCACCGTGAACCAGCACAAATACCAACTCACTGGTTTCTTCGTCCACCAATAACAACGAACCGTGGCCCGTGTTGGTAATGTGCAGTGCCTGATACAGAATTTCATCGAGCAGTTTATAGAGATTATCTTGCGTGGCAGCAATGTTTGCCGTCGCTTCGGTGAGTGCCGACATACCTGTTAAATAGTCTTGCAGTGCGGAAACTTCCTCTTCCAGTGCTTCTACTTTGTTTCGCAGTTGAGAATTTTTTTGCTGCAACAAATGAATGGCGTTTGATACACCCTGATCCATAAAAATCTCCTGTGGTTAACGGTGATGGAATGTATTGAAAGTATACCACGTTACCGCAGAGTCGTAAAAATAGTCAAGAATATTCGACAGGGTTAATCGGTATTTTCGGTATCGTCGTCTGCCGCAGCTTCCTTATCAATGAGAAGCGCACGCGACCGTCCGCCCCCTTCGTCCGGTCCGATGATGCCCTGTTCTTCCAGTTGGTCAATTAACCGGGCGGCGCGGGCATACCCAATGCGCAATCGCCGTTGCAACAACGAAATGGATGCACGCTGGTTCTTTTTAACCACATCCAGCGCGCGCGCCAACAGAGCCGCGTCATCGTTGCTTGCTTCTGCTTTGGGAGCAAATTCATCCCACAACGGTTTTTGTTCCAACTGTCCCGCCGGTTCCACCGGTCCCAGCGATGGGCGCGGGCGCTCAACACCCGCTCCCCAGAATTTTATCAACTTATCCAATTCCGAGTCGGATACAAATACACCCTGCAATCGTCGCAATTTTGCCGAATCGGGCGACATGTAAAGCATATCGCCTTTGCCCAGCAATCGTTCTGCGCCGGGTGTGTCTAAAATTACGCGCGAATCAATTTGGCTGCTCACGGCAAAAGCAACTCTGGCGGGAAAATTGGCTTTTATCAGCCCCGTCACCACATCCACACTGGGACGCTGTGTCGCCAAAATCAGATGAATACCTACCGCACGCGCCATCTGGGCGATGCGTGCCACTGCATGTTCCACATCGTCGGGCGCCATCATCATCAAATCAGCCAGCTCATCAATGATGATGAGAATGTACGGCATGGGGTCTTCTTCTGCTTGAGAGGCTTTTTGATTGTACCCGGTAATATTTCGCACCCCGAGTTTTGCCAGCGCTTTATATCGCCGCTCCATCTCTCGCGTTGCCCAACTGAGCACGCCCACCACTCGTTCCAAATCAGTGACAACCGGCGCCAGCAGGTGCGGAATGCCATTGTAATTCACCAGCTCAACCATTTTGGGGTCAATCATCAGCATGCGCAGCGTTTCCGGTGTGTGCGTGCATAGCAAACTGGCGATAATCGCGTTGATGCACACACTTTTCCCGGAACCGGTCGCTCCGGCGATGAGCAAGTGAGGCATAGCTGTCAGGTCGATGACCACCGGTTGTCCCGCCACATTGCGCCCCAGCGGCACTTTTAAAATGCCCCGTTTGGCAAAAAATATCGGCGAATCGATTGCACTGCGCAGCGACACCACCGCTTTGGTAATGTTCGGCACTTCAATGCCAACATACGGGCGTCCGGGGATGGGCGCTTCGATGCGGATGGGGGCGGCAGACAGCGCCAGCGCCAAATCGTTTGCCAAATTGACGATTTTTGACACGCGGACTTTCTGCGGATTCCCCCGTGAATCTTTGCGGTTGGTGTATCCCGGTTCGATGCTAAATTGGGTGACGGCAGGACCCTGATTAATTTCTCGGACTCTGGCTTCCACCCCGAAACTGGCGAGTGTCTCCTCAATGACGCGCACGCGCTGGCGAATTTCGACTTCGCTGATTTCTATTTCTTGCGCTTCTTCTAAAATTTCCCGGGTGATGGGCAAATGCCATTTGCGCCCGCCGATGCTGGTATCGCCCACCGCCGTTTCCGGGTCGGCGGCGGGGGGCAGCGGGGTGAGAGAT
>CAYZQQ010000015.1:0-20879 GCA_964480075.1 uncultured Anaerolineaceae bacterium | reverse complement strand
GGCATACGCTGTGTTTATACCGCCCCACGCGGCGGGGAGTAAAAATACACCCACTGCCACAGCCATACGGCGGGGCGCACAACCCACAGCTACCTCATCCGAGCGGAAATTTGTCATCCCGACCCGGATGCCGCATCAAAGGTTGAATAACGCGCCCGGTGATTCACTGCCGTCGCCAACTGCCACCGCTGCTTCCGCCGTGCCCATTGCCACCCCCACGCCATCCCTCGGCGGGATGGGCACATCGGCGCAACCTTTCGCTCATCCAACCTACCAGCCAACGACCCAACCTTGCCGCGATTGCCACGAAAATTTACAATCCGCAAATTAGCAGGCGGGGGAGCAGCGCAACCGCCACCAACGGCGGCGGCGGTTTTTTTTTTGTGGGGGGAGAAAATCATTCCGTCACTTTTATGCCGGGAGTGCAGCAATTGTTCTCGGCGGTCTTCACAAGGGTGTCATAAAAACCGTGCTGGGCGACCACTTGCCGGAATAGTGTGACTTTTGCATAAGTGAACGCCGGGCGTATCGCATCATCCAGACAGATATCTTCGCGCTGTTGCGGGGCGCTTGCCTCAAAAGTGTCATACGGTTTGGCATTGGGAAAATACGTGTGCGGCAATAGACGCATAAATGTGGATGGCGTGGCGGATGCATAAGTGTAAAACCGACATTCGGCGGGCGTTCCGTTTTCCAGTACCGCCGCGAAGATAAATTTCCCCTCACTTTGCGGAAATTGCCAGCCGACCGACGTTTTTGTGTCTGCCGCAACTTTCTGCACATCGAATTTCTGCCCGTTTAATTGTAACCTGACCACCCCGGTGGCGCTGGAAATCATGCCGATGGTCGTCTCCGTGCCGGCTTCATACTTGTTATCGCACCCATCCAGAAAAACCCATTCTTCCACCGTGCCATCTGCCAGCGTCAGCGATGCCCGCTCAATGTTCAGCCGCCGCGATTGGGTGCTGTTTGCCTACAATCGGGCGCGCAATGCCGCCATCCCGCGTGCCAGAACTGCCATCTTCAAAATAATGCTACCCGCTGCAATGCCCAACAAATCCACATTGTGCGGCGAAATGCCCATAATGGCGGCTCTCGCCGTATCCATGCTCACGCTCAAAAAATCACCCTGCAATTGAATATGCACCCGCTGTTTTTGCCGTCGGGGTGAGTGTCGGTTCACCATCTTTCTCTAGCTCCACAATGGTTTTCTGCAATTCATCAATGGCGGAAATGATGAACGGCGGCGCATACAATCCCAGTTCGGCTTTTTGCTCTGCCAACTGTTGCAGCGTTTTTTCATAGATTGAAAGCTGACGGCGAGCATTCTCAATTGCAGACATATACACCTTCCCGCATCTATTGGGGTTTGGAGTGGGATGAGTGTGCCGGTTTACGGAGGTGTCATCATTGTATCGTGTTTTTCTGCGCATTCAATGGAAGGTCGTGACAGGGGTGTATTTCAGTTTTAGGGACAGAAATGTCGGGGCGGCTCGCGAGCCGCCCCGACGGGAAAATACTCGGCATAGATACACTTTCCCGCGAACATGAGACAAATGGCACCCTCCGTCGGGGCACGCCGCCGCGCGCGAGCAGTATGCACATACGAAAATACCTGTGTGCCGAAACACACCCTTTGTGACAGCCCCGAAAAAGGGAGTGATTATCTTATTGACCAGACTATGGCGATGTGCTAAACTTATTGATAAACACCAGACGGATTTCCAATGACATCACCTGCAAATACCGCTTTAGCAGCGGGAGAACACGAAAAATTATTAATCGCCGAGCGCGAACAGCGTGATTTTGCCGAAACGCTGACTGAAGTAACACTGGCGCTCACATCGCAGATGAACCCGACCGCAGTGCTCAACGAAATTCTGCGTCAGGCACGACGGCTGGTGCCGTACCGTACGGCGCATATTGTATTGCTGGAAGGCAACGATTTGCGTATTGCGTGTTGGCAGGGCTACGAAGATTTTGGCAGTGAGAACATGATTGCCCATCTGGTACAACCGCTCACCGAGTTTCCATTTGATGCGGAAGTCGTACGCTCAAAAACCCCGTTACTCATTTCCGATACACATAACGAACCCCGCTGGGTGGTACAGAAAGCCACAATGTGGGTACGGTCGCACGTGGTGTATCCCATTACGCTGGGAAATGTTGTGCTGGGACTGTTGCGACTTGATGGGGATGTGCCGCATACTTTTTCCGATAAAACCATTACGTATCTGCACCCGCTGATGAATTCTGCCGCTATTGCGTTGGAAAATGCCCGTCTGTTTGCCCGCGCTCAGCAAGAAATTGCCGAGCGCACGGAGATTGAAACACAACTGAAAGACAATGTGCGGCAGTTAGAAATGGCATTTGAGCAAGCAAAAGTGTATGCCGAAGAACTGCGCGGCGAAGTGAAAGAACGCAAGAAAGCCGAAGCACAGATTCGACTGCGCAACCGCGAATTAACCCTATTGAACCGCATTATTTCCACCAGCGCACGGGGACTTCGCCAAGAAACAATTCTTGATATTGCCTGCCGTGAAATGGCGCTGGCATTTGATGTGTCGGATTCGTTTTCATTTTTATTTGATGATGCGGGTGAAACAGCACGGGTGGTGGCTGTTTGTTTGGCAAACAATCGCCCGCCGTTGCCCCAAACTGATGTTATAGTTGATGCGCACTCTGCTTTGCGACTATTGATTGACAGCAAAGCTCCCGTCATCAGCAATAACATTGCCGCCGATACTCGCATCAATACCGACCCGCTCATCACCGAACGGGATATTCACGCCGTGCTGCTTATTCCGCTGGTGGTGGATGATGCGGTTGTGGGCAGTTTGTCGCTGTGGCACAACGAAGCGCGCAGTTTTTCCGCACCAGAAATTGACCTGTCGTGGCGCGTGGCAGAACAGGTGTCGCTGGCAATTGCCCGCGCTCGTTTAGACGAACAACATCGCCAATTGAGCGCCGCCATTGTGCAATCTACCGAAAGCGTTGTTATTGCCGACGCGCAGGGGAAAATTGTGTATACCAACCCCGCTTTTTCGCAAATAACAGGGTACGCCGGCGCAGAAATGGCAGATAAACCGCTGATTGGTTCACTGCGCAGCGACAAACACCCCGCCGGACTGTTTGGCGAAATTTGGCAAACGTTGCAGGCGGGCAATGCGTGGCAGGGGCGGCTAACGGCACTTAAAAAGGACGGCTCCACCTTCACTGGTGACACGGCAATTATGCCCATCCGCAATCAGCGTGACGAAATTGTCAATTTTGTCAGCAGTCAGCGCGATGTTACCCGCGAACTTCAGTTGGAAACACAATACTATCAGGCTGAAAAAATGACCGCTATCGGCAGACTCACCAGCGGGATTGCCCACGATTTTAACAATCTTCTGACCGCCATTAACGGGTTTTCAGAAGCTTTACAGCAACAGTTGCCGGCGGATGACCCCCGCCGTGAGTTTGCCGACCGGATATATTATACCGGACAGCGGGCTTCGGATTTGGTGGATCGATTATTGTCATTTAGCCGTCGGGAAACAAACAACCCGCAAGTTGTCAACTTAAATACGGCTATTACCGACATCAATAAAATGCTCGCTCCAATTCTGGGCAGTCAAATTTTGCTGAAAACAAATTTTACCGGCGACTTGTGGCATGTAAAAATAGACCCAACTCAATTGGAACAAATTGTGGTCAATTTGGCGGTGAATGCCCGTGATGCAATGCCTGATGGGGGGACGCTGGAAATTCGCACGGCAAATGTGCGGCTCAATGAACATCAACTGAGTATGGCAGCAAAACAGGATGCGGGCGAATATGTTCAACTTTCCGTTTCGGATGTTGGTACAGGAATGCCGGATGATGTGAAAGCGCACATTTTTGAACCGTTTTTTACCACGAAGGAAAAAGGAAAAGGGAGCGGGCTAGGGCTGGCGACAATCTTCAGTATTGTCCAACAACAAAAGGGCTTTATTGAAGTTGAAAGCGAAGTAGGCGTTGGGACGACCTTTAAAATTTATTTGGCACGCACCACCGAGGCGATGACACCCCCCCGCCGCAAGGGGCAAGCCGGCGAATTACCGCACGGGACAGAAACGGTACTGGTGGTAGAAGACGAGCCTGCCGTGCGGAACTTGGCGGTGCGGCTGCTGGCTCGATACGGGTACACGGTGTTGGAAGCACACGACGGCAGGTCGGCGCTGGCGCTGGCAATGACAGACCCGCATCCCAATGGCATTCAACTTTTGTTGTCTGATATGATTATGCCGCAACTGGGTGGAAAAGACCTGGCAATACTGTTGAAAAAACAGTATCCCGATATCAAAGTGCTGTTAATGTCGGGGAAAGCGATAAAAAAAGAAGGGACGGCGATGATGCCCGCCGGGGTTGAATTTATGCGTAAGCCGTTCTCGGCATTTGAACTGATCCGGCGGGTGCGAAATGTGCTGGATGGTGTGTCTGCTACGCCGTAACCGATGCCAGCGCCGCGTCAATCTGGGCGAGTTTGGTTTGTAGGCGCGCATCAATTATTCCCCCCTCAATATCAATTAAACACCCTCCGCGGCTGATGTTGCTATCAGAAATCAATTCCCATGGTGTGTCGGGTTGTTGCAAATGTGACACTGCATCCCAGTGCGGTTGTAAAATTTTGTAATCCGCCGGATGAACGCGCACATAACAATTACCCTGTATGCTGGCAGAATCAATCACCTCGGCAACAATATCGTTGATGATGTCCGGTTTGACGGTGAGCGTGCGGGTAATTATCTTTTTGGCAACCGCCAGTCCTAACTTGCCCAAATTTTGTTCGGCATTGAGCAATAGTTTATTTTGCAATTCTACTGCCGCTTGCGCCACGTTTTTTATTGACGCAGTAATTTCCTTTGCCTCTTTTTCTGCCGCCTGTTTCCCGTCGGCATACCCCGATTGCAAACCCTCTTGCCACGCTTTATGGCGAACCTGTTCCGCTTCCGTTTCCGCGCGGGCGATAATGGCTTCTGCTTGCGTTTCTGCCGTTTTCACAATGCGTTCTGCTTCGGCGTGCGGGTCGAGCGGCGGCAAGGGTACAGCGGGTTCAGTGTTCGCGCTATCGGCATATGATGAATGTGCAGCGCCGAAACTCGACCCCGCCGTTACGGGGTCCGGGTTGAAACGGGCAGATTTTAGAATTTTTCCCATACAGTAGCATCCAGTATGATTACATCACAATATCGTCGCCGCCACGAGCGACCATAATTTCTTCGGCAGCTTCCAATTGCCGAATAACGTTGACGATCCGCTGTTGCGCTTCTTCCACAGTTCGCAATCGAACCGGTCCGCTGATGGCAAGGTCTTCTTGCAGCAATTGCGCGGCGCGTTTTGACATATTACGGAAGATAAGGTCGCGTACTTCTTCGCTAGCGCCTTTGAGCGCCAAAATAAGATCTTTGCTGTCCACATCGCGCAAAATTCGCTGGATGCTGCGGTCATCAAGCGTGACAATATTTTCGAAAACGAACATCTTTTGTCGCACTTCTTCTGCCACCTGCGGTTGTGATTCGTCCAGGGCATCCATAATAACTTTCTCAGTAGCCCGGTCAACCTGATGCAGAATACTGACCAGCACCTGCACACCGCCTGCTGCAGAGTAATCTTGTGTGAGCAGAGTAGAAAGTTTACTTTTTACACCCGTTTCAATTTCTTTGATAACATCGGGTGACACACGATCCATCGCCGCAATACGGCTGGCAACTTCACCCTGTAGAGCTTCTTCCAAACTGGCAAGAACACTTGCCGCCATCGATGATTTTAAATGCGATACAATCAGCGCGATGGTTTGCGGATGTTCGTTTTTGATGGAGTTTGCCAGTTGCGCAGGGTCGGCATCTTTCAAAAAATCGAAGGGTGCGCCTTGTGTCCGTACCCGCACCCGGTCTAAATATTCCTGTGCTTTTTGATTGCCCAGCGCTCGCGCCAGCATATCTCTGGCATATTCCGAGCCGCCGCTGGCAACCCCTTCAGAAACAAACGACATATTGTAGGTTTCGTTAATAACGTGTTCTTTTAATTTGTTTGAGACAGTCCCCATTTGCATAATTTCGTAGGTGATCATTTCTATCTCATCTTCTGCAAAATGTTTTAGCAGGTGTGATGCGGCTTCTGCACCCAGTGTAATGAGTAACGCGGCAGCCCGTTGAGTGCCGGTAATTGCTATATCATTATCATTCATAGCGTTTAATCCTCTGATAACCAATATTGCATCACTTGAGCCAGTGTTTCAGGACGAGATTTTGCCATTATTTGCAGTTGGCGCAACATTTGCAATTTTGCGGCGGCTTCCTTCTCTGACCCGCTAAATTCAGGCGGCCCGATTTGCCCCAACCCTTCATACTCGTCTAAGTTTACGGCATTTATGGAATTTAATAGCGCAGTGCGGGCATCAGGTAGGTTTTTACCGGCGCCTTCGTTTTTGGGCAATACTTCGGCGTGTTGCAGGGTGATAGTACGCTGCATACCGCGCGCCACAAGAAACACCGCGCCGAGTGCCACCACAACAATTCCCCATCGCGCCAGCAACAGATAGAAATCACGCTGTTGTGTGGCTTTCATCGCTTCTTCCTGCTGGGCGAAATAAGCGCGGTCAAACTGAACGCTGTTAACAGTGAGCACGTCGCCCCGTTTTGTATCCAGTCCGGCGGCGGCAATGGTTGCTTGCCGAATGGTGCTGATGACGGTGGTATCGGTGATGTTATTGACCATTACCGACACAGACAACCGTTTGATTTGCCCCGTGGCTGATTCTACCACCGATGTGGAACGTGAGACCTCAAAATTAGTGGTAATATCGTTGTGCTGATATGAACTGCCGGTGGTGCCGGTGACGGCGGTTTGGTACGATGGCGCAGCATCGGGAATATTGCTTGATGCGCCCGGTACGCCACTGGTACTGCTATCGGTGCCGGATGACGATTCGGTGATTTGCCGTGAACTGCGCACCACACTTCCTTGATCGGCAGGAAGATAGTTTTCGCTTTCGGTGTGAACCTGGTCCCAATTCATATCGGCGGCAACACGCACCACCGCTTGGTCGGGACCCAGCACATTCTCCAGCATTGATTTGATGCGATATTCCAGTGATTGTTCTACCTGCCGCTGGGTATCATTTTGAGAACTGCTCAACGCCGCTGCATCAGCCAATCCGGAACCACCTTCGCCATCCGACAACACATTGCCGTTCATATCAATGATGGTTATATTGTCTGGGGTTAACCCTTCTACGGCACTGGCAACCAGATGGCTTACCGCCTTTACCTGCTCTTTGGACATTTGTTGCCCGGAAGCAATATCAACCATTATAGAGGCGGTAGTGGGCTGTTGGTCTTCGCTGAACAGGGTGGGCTGTGGAATGACAATATGCACTCGTGCCGCCTGCACCACATTTAAACTGTTGATGGTACGGGCGAGTTCACCTTCCAGTGCGCGCTGATAATTGATTTGCTGGGTAAAATCAGTCATCCCCAAAGTAGTCGTATCAAATAGCTCAAACCCCACCGTGCCTTTTCCGGGCAAACCCTGACTCGCCAGCGCCAGCCGCACTTCGTGTACCTGCGACGACGGCACCCGGATGGACGTGCCATTTGCGGTTTCAGAAACTTGGTAGGGTATCTTTTGCGTTTTCAAATAATCGACAATCGCCGCACCGTCTTTGGCTTCAACATCGGTAAACGCTGCCACATATTCCGGTGTTTGTGCCCATGCCACAAAAAAAATAAGTGCCGTGAGCGCCGCGGTGACAATAGCTCCCAACCCGACTTTCTGGGCTGAGTTCATTTTGTTCCATGTGTTGGCGATAGCTTCTTGTTTAAAAGGAATGAGAGACTGGCTCATACGCTCTCCACTGTGTATTGCATGCCGCAATCACTATACCTGCATCCGCATAATTTCTTTATAAGCGTCAACCAATTTGTTGCGTGTTTGCAGCGCAACTTGAAACGCGATATCGGCTTCTTGCATTGACAGCATTACCTGATGCAAATCTACATTTCCGCCGGCAGCTAGCTGGGCGATGGCGTTGTTGGCTGTCGATTCTTTTTCTGCCAGCCCGTTGATGGCATTTCCCAGCATATTGCCAAAATCCTGCGAAACAGCCCCCTTGTGGCGGGAAGCTTGCGATTTTTGCGCTTGCGTTATCGATGTTATTTGGCTAACGGGAGTAATTCCTGTGGACATATTTTCCCTCCGAAAGTAGGGGTAATTCAATTACTGTGTTTATAATTATTTGCTGCCAAGTTCAATTGCTTTGAGTGCCATATTTTTAAGCGCATTGAAAACGGTAATGTTCGCCTCGTATGACCGGCTGGCAGAGAGCATATCAGTCATTTCCGTGACCACATTAACATTGGGGTAGGTAACAAATCCGTCAGTATCCGCATCGGGGTGCGACGGGTCGTACACTTTATTGCCCGGCGAATCATCAGTAATAATTTGCGAAACTTCTACGCCTTGCCCCGGAGCCTCTATTTCTTTGTTGCGCGCGGCGGCAGCAAGATGCGAAGTAAAACTTGTCGGGTCACTTTTAGAAACAAATACCACCTGCTGGCGTTTGTACGCCCCGCCGCTTGCAGAGCGGGTGGTTTCGGCGTTGGCAATGTTGTTAGAAATTACATCCATCCGTAACCGCTGGGCGGTTAATGCCGATGCAGTGGTTTTAAAGGTATTAAAAATTCCACTCATGCTTTTCCTCCTGAGGTCATATCCATTAATGCTTGCGCCAACCGGGTGGGACCGTCGGGTTTAAATAATGCCTGCGAATTCCACGCCGGGTCGTGCCCGTTGGCAATTATCCAATACGTATAGGCAAAATTGAACGGCTCACGGTGCATCATATATTTGTATGCCCCCGTAACCATATCGATTTGCTGTTTCGGCGATACCAGCGGACTGATGTGCGTGCCGCCTTCTGTGCCGATGATGGGGATTGAGCGTCCCAGCGATTGCTGAATGACATCGTTATATTGCTGAAATCGCAAAAACCCGTTGGGGTCATTCAATGGGCGGGGTCCGGTGTAATTGTGCATTGCCAGCCAACCTTTATCCAATAAATGCAATTTGCCCGTATCTTTGAGCGTTTGCAGCGCCTGCCGTAAAAATTCACGGTCGTCCATTTCTCCCTGCGGGCTCAACGCGCCAAACCCGGGCAATCCCCCCGCCGCCACCACTTTCTCGGCGACATCGCCCCACAATTTTACATACTGTTTCACATCGGCGGGCTTGCCGTCTGTCTCTACCCGCAAATTTGGTTCATTGTAAATTTGAAAATAATGTACGCCCATAGCGGTATAATGTTTGACCATTGACGATACATCCCCGGAAACGGGAACGACGCCGGGCGTGTAAACGCGCATGACCGGCTCTATATCCGCTTTAGTGAGCTGTTGCACCAAATAATCATTTGCCCCGATATTGGCGCCTTCATTTAAAAATACCACCCACTTCATCCCCATTGCCACCGCGTCTTTTACATAACGGTCAACCACTTCTTTCGATTGACTGATGGTGGGCACCCAATGAATGCCGCGTCCATTATCCCCCACGGGATGCGGATACTGCGATAGTGCCATCGGCTGTAAAGGCAACCCCACAGTGTGCGCGACCGATGCAGGCTTTTGCACGGCGGCGACGGGGGATGATGGCACCGTCTGCTTCAAAATGGAAAAAGTCTGTGGCAGGCTAATGATGGGGGCAGTGGCATTGGGTGTTTGCAATTGCGAGCGGATAAACGGAAAGCGGTTGCGGGGCGCGTGGGTGGTTGCCAAAAAGCTCAAACTGCTCCAACGGCTGGTTGGCGGGTTGGCAAGCATAGTATGAGTGAGTTGCGCCTGCGCCAGCGTGCTGGCAAAGTTTTGCCCCATCGATGCGCCCAAAGCCGCATTTGGTGGGGTCGGTATCGGTTTTTGTAATTGCCGGCTGGATGTTACCTTCATTTCACCATTCGCTATTCTCTGAACATTGTTTGCAGGATTTGTACCTTTCATCGAAGGTACATCAGAAATATAGCACGGGCGCGGGGGCGTGTCAGTAAAGAAGACGTGAAGCCTATGTAATTTTTGCGTAAAGACCACGCCGGTTCACTAAAGTTTTTTACGGTTTCTCCGATAATGGAATGATGACCCCCACTATTTACGCAAACTTTATGTCCTTTTCACGCCTCTTTTACTGACAGCGTCGGTGAGGAGTGATATAGTGACGGTTGGAATATACCGCATCGAAACAGCTATTTGGCGGATGGAGAACGGATGATACGTGTGACCCGATTAAACAATAGCGAATTTTGGGTGAACCCCGATTTGATTCAATTTATGGAGGAAACGCCCGACACGGTTATTTCGCTGACGAATGGCGTGAAGATTGTGGTACTGGAGCCGGCGGCAGAGATTGTGCGTGCCATCATTCATTTTCGACGGCAAACATTCGGACAATTACCGCTGATTATTGACAGCGATGCGGGAGAGGAATAGTCAATGGATATTGCAACAATTTTAGGGTTTGCAATTGCGTTCGGTGCATATTTTGCGGCAATGTTTCTCAACGGTGATAATCCGGCGAATTTAATCAATGTCCCATCGTTGGTGATGGTCATTGGCGGTGGGTTCGGCGTGGTCATTTTGGCGCACCCGCTGAAGATGGTTATGTCCATTCCGACGTTATTGGGGCAAACTTTTAAGGGACTTGCCACCGACCCCAAAGTGGAGATTGACCGTTTTGTTGAATTGGCAGACCAAGCGCGCCGTGAGGGATTGCTGTCGCTGGAAGAGAAAATTGACAGCATCGACAACGAATTTGTCAAAAAGGGAATTATGCTGGTGGTTGACGGGGTTGACCCTGCGGTAGTACGCGACATTATGGAAATCGACAACGATTTAATGTCGCGGCGGCACAAAGATGGCGCCGCAGTGATTGATATGCTTGGGTCTGTCAGTCCGGCAATGGGTATGCTGGGAACGGTTACCGGATTGGTCGGCGTGTTGGGCAACCTTTCTGATGCGTCTTCGCTGGGACCGTCGGTGGCGGTGGCGTTTTTAACGACACTGTATGGCGTTGTCCTCGCAAACTTTCTTTATATACCGCTGGCAAATAAACTCAAACAAAAAGATAGAGACGAAATGATCGCCCGCGAGATTATTGTGGAAGGCATTTTAGCCATTCAGGCGGGAGAAAACCCCCGCATTGTCCGCGACAAACTTGAATCATTCCTGCCGCCTAAATTGCGCGTCAGTGAAGAAAGCGCCGAATAATCGGGAGTCGCTATCGTGGCAAAAAAAGAGAAATGTGAAGATTGCCCGGCTTCAGAAGCGTGGATTGTCAGTTGGGCGGATATGATGTCATTATTGCTGGTATTTTTTATGGTGCTTTACGCGATGGCAAACACAGACCTAAAAAATTTTGCGACGGTCGCGGCATCGTTACGGCAAGCTTTTAACAATGTCGGGGTGAACCCGACTTCGGCGTTAATTGGTAATAATGGGGCAACTTCCAGCCAAGCAATGTCTGTCGCGCCGATATTTCCGAAAATGCTCCCGCCACGCCAGCGCGATTTTGTCCAAGTAAGCGCCGAAATGGCGGTACTGGCAAAACAGCTTGATGTGGGCGGCGAGATTGACGTGAATATGACGCTGGAGGGATTGATTATTAGTTTGTCAAATGAACTGGCATTTAAATCTGGCAGCGCCGAATTGCGCCCCGAGGCCTTCCCCGTGCTCGACAAAGTGGCAGAATTTTTGCAAAACTCTGACAATACCATTCGTGTGGAAGGCAACACAGACGATATTCCCCCCAATGATCCGCTATATCCAACCAACTGGGATTTGTCGGTGGCGCGGGCAGTGTCAATTGTCCGTTATCTTGCGGAAGATGGCGGTATCGCGCCAAATAGACTCACCGCGGCGGGTAATGCCGAATTTAATCCGGTTGTACCCAATACCAACCGCAATAACCGCCGCCGTAATCGCCGCGCTGATTTAGTGATTGTGTACCCCAGCGGCACAAAACGATTCTCAATTTCAATTCCCGGCGTTAATTTGCCCGCCATCCCCGGTTCAGAAACGGCGACACCTCAGCCGGATACAGCGCCAACAGAGCAACCGGTTCAACCGGATAATGGTCAATAGAAATAGCCTGAAGTTTCATAGAAGTTTTCATAGAAGAAGGATGTAATCAATGGGAAAAATCAAAGGACTCCTAAATATAAAAATCATAGTTCCTGCACTTGTTGGTTTGTTGCTGGTGGGAGGCATTGGATATGTGGTGCTGGCTCCCAACACCATGTGGAAACCATTTTACATTCGTGTTGATTATACCGACTCCACCCCCGAACCCACTGTGGCATCCGGCACGGGTATCCCTGTGGCGGGCGTACCCCCATCGGGGATGGTTGGTCCGGACGGTGCGCCGCTGACAAATGCCGCGAATGTTAATGAACCATTGCGGGGCATTATGTATAACCTTGACACAAAAGTGGTTAATTTGGCGGAACCGGGTGGCTTGCGGTATCTGCAAACCACCGTAGTGCTGGAATTTTGGCCCAGTATCCCCAACTATGCTGAGATGCTGCCCGAAGAAAAGACGGCTGCAGATGATGCATTCAAAGCAAAAATTGATGAATTGCGCCCCAAAATTGATGATGCCGTGATGACGGTTCTGTCCAGTAAAACCTACGATGACATATCGTCCATCACCGGTAAAGAGGCGTTGAAAAAAGAAATTATCGCTTCGGCAAACGATTTATTTGGATACGATGCGGTAATGAACGTGTACTTTACAGATTTTTTGGTACAGTAGCTTGCCATCCATCCGTGTTGAGAGGCTTTGCCCATAATGTCGCAAAATAAAACGCTCTCACAAAAAGAAATAGATGCCCTGTTAGCCATTCTCCCCGGCGATGGCGCGGCGTTGCCCGGTGTTGAGCCTGACGCGCTGGCAACTAATGCCAGGGCATACGATTTCCGCTCACCGGACAAATTTTCCAAAGAGCAGGTTCGTACCCTGCAGATGATTCACGAAAACTTCGCGCGGCGACTCACCTCATCGTTATCGGCGTTTCTGCGGACAACAGCATTTGTATCGCTGGTACACGTGGAGCAGGGGAGTTATGTGGATTTTTTGCAAAATATCCCGTCGCCATCGCCAACCACCGTCTTTCGCTTTGACCCGTTACCCGGGCGGGTGATGCTTGCCCTTGATACCGATACCGCATCTGTCGCCATTGACCGGCTGATGGGCGGATTGGGACATTCCGTCTCAGATAAGCACGAAATTACTGATATTGACCAAATGTTGCTGGTGGGCATTATTGACTATATTGCCGAAGCTATTCAAGAAGCTTGGCGCAATGTAACTACCATCGCGGTGAAAACGGTGGAAAACACACTAAATCCTGAATTTGCGCAAGTGGCACTGCCGTCTGATGCTGCCGTTTTTATTGGTTTTGAAACGCGTATTCGCGACAACACCGGCATGATGAGCATTTGCATCCCCTATTCGGTTCTCAAGCCGATTGTATCAGAACTCAGCCCGCATGCGTGGATCGCCGGGGAAACCCGCGGCGCGGGAGTTCACGTCGATTTGCTGGAGACGCACATTCGCCGCGCCGAAGTTGATATGCGGGTGCTACTCGGCGAAGTTGACCTGAATTTTGAAGAAGTCTTGCAGTTACAAGTTGGCGATGTGCTGGTGTTAGACACCCATGTTCAACGAGTGCTACCAATTTTAATTGGTGAACACAAGCGTTTTAGCGGGCATCCCGGCACAGTCGGGCATCAATTGGCAGTGCAAATTGAGAATATTTTGGAGGCAAAAAATAATGGATGATCTTTCGATTAGTCCGGAAGAATTAAACAACATTGTTAGCGGCAATACCCCCGGCGATACAACCCCTGCCGCGGCATTTGGCGCATCTGACAGCGGCGACTCGTTATCTCAAGACGATATCAATCGTTTGCTGGCAGGACAATCTGCCGCTACCCCGTCTCCGGTATCGAGCTTGCCAGAGATTTCGCCGGAAGAATTGAGCACGATTACCGGCGTATCACCGGCACCGATGCCCGCAGCTGCCACATCCGCCTCGTTAGCGGGGAGCACTGCACGACCGGCGCAATTCGCCCCGTTGCGCCCATCAAATGGCACAAATGTTGATGGGAATCTGGATATGTTACTGGGAGTTAGTTTGCGGGTGACGGTTGAACTGGGGCGCACCCGGATGAGCATCGAAGAAATTTTGCGGTTGGGTCCCGGTGCGGTGGTGGAATTGGAAAAACTGGCTGGCGAGCCGGTAGATGTTCTCATTAATAATAGATTGATTGCCCGCGGCGAAGTGGTGGTGATTGATGACCGATTTGGGGTTCGCATCACCGATGTGGTTCCGCCGGCAGAGCGCGTTCATTCGATGTAATAGAGGTAAACGAAACGATGCCCGGATTTCCTGATTTTCGACAGAAAAAAAAGCCGCCAAAAATCAACTGGCTGTGGATTATAAGTTTGTTTGCGCTGGGGTTGATGGTGGTTTTTGGGCAGAGTATGCTCTCGCCTGCACCCGTCGCTGTATCGCCGACACCCGTTTCTACGGCAGTTAGCGATACGGTAACCGCCCCATCCACTGCCGATGGCGCATTTTTGCCCGATTACGACACGACGCTTGACCCCGCAATGGTCACGGCAAAAAGTGACAGCCGTCCCTTTTGGCAGGTAGCCGTTGATATGGGCGTTAAATTACTGTTGGTCATTGGGTTGGTATATGCTACATTAATTGGAATCCGTTGGTTACAAAAATTTAAAAACCCGATAACCGGTGGGGGAGCAACCATTCAACTGCTGGAAACGGTGGGGCTTGCTCCCGGACGGTCATTGCATCTGATTGTGGTTGGCGAAAAAACCTTGTTGCTGGGTTCCACCGACCAGCAGATATCGCTGTTATCAGAACTGGCTGATGCGCATGTGCCCCTGCCGGCTGATGAACCGGTCATCCTCCAGCCGACATCGGAATTTGAGGCGCAGCTTGCCAGCACCCAAGCTGCATCCACATCACCGGTGGATGTTCCGCCGGTGGAATCGCCATGGCAGGCAACCATGAGCAAATTGCATCTCAATATTCAGGAAATGCGTCATGATGTTGTGGAAGGTTTTGAAAATGACCTCGCGTAAAAAACATATCATCATTTTTGGATTGATGGCAGTGCTGGCGTTGGCATCAGCAGGATGTGCTTCACAGGGTACAATCGCCGCACCGTCGATAGAGTTGGGCGCACAAATTGGCACATCATCCGACCCGCAAGTGGTGGGCACAGAACTACAAATTATGCTACTGCTGACGGTACTCAGTTTGGCACCTGCCCTGCTGGTGATGGTGACGGCATTTACCCGCATTGTAATTGTGTTGTCGTTTGTGCGCAGCGCGCTGGCATTGCCGCAAATTCCGCCCAATCAGGTGCTGATTGGGTTGGCGCTCTTTTTAACATTTTACGTGATGGCGCCCACGTGGAATCAGGTAAATCAGGATGCCCTGCAACCGTATTTGAACAATCAAATTGACCAGCAGACGGCATACGAACGGGGTATTGTGCCGGTGCGGGAATTTCTGTTCAAACAAACCCGCGAGCGGGATTTGGCGCTGTTCGCAAAAATGGCAAAATTGTCACGTCCGGAAAACCAAAATGATATTCCCACCTATGTGCTGGTTCCCGCGTTTGTCATCAGCGAGCTAAAAACCGCATTCCAAATGGGGGTGCTGATTTTCATTCCTTTTTTGGTACTTGATATAATTATCGCCAGTGCGCTGATGTCAATGGGCATGATAATGTTGCCGCCGTCGTTAGTTTCGATGCCGTTTAAATTACTGCTATTTGTCATGGTGGATGGCTGGCATTTGGTGGTTCGGTCGTTAATTACCAGTTTCGGGTCATAAGGGGGAGAGATGACTGAAGGATTTTTAATGACATTGGGACACGATGCTCTTATGTTGGCATTGCTGGTTGGCGCACCGATGCTGGGGGTCAGTTTGGTTATTGGGTTGATTATCAGTTTATTTCAAGCGATGACCCAAATTAACGAACAGACACTTACCTTTGTACCAAAAATTATTGGGTTTGGATTGGTACTGATGCTGTTTGGTCCGTGGATGCTACAGTTGGTGATGCGTTTCACGGTTCAAATGTTTAATTATCTCCCCAATATGGTACACTGACGTTATCCCAAATCATATAACAATCGAATTTCTGCTTCAATTTGGGCGCGCAACTGTGGCTGGGGGTACTTAGCGGTGGTTTTTAAGGCTTGCTGATAATCTTCCAACGCGGCGGGTGGATCGCCCTGATAGAAATGTAGTCGCCCCATTTTGTGATGGAGGGTAGCCTTCCATTCCGGGTCGTTGCTTGCTAAACTCCACGCTGTTTGATAGCAGGTGGCGGCTTGCGTGAAATGGCTGGTGAATGTGCTGGCGTCACCCAGGGCATCCGCTAGATTTTGATATACTTCCGGATTCGGTTTCGGCATTTCAATCAGGGTATCCCACGCCAGTTGCAGATGATGGAACGCCACATCAAAGTTAAACTTTTCCAGCGCATGTCGCCCTGCGAGCCAATTATAGACAATCATTTTTTCGTCTTGCCCGCGCGTGGCATACCCGTGTGCCAGTGTTTCAAGGTTTTGGATGGCTGTGCCGACCTCTTTCGAAGTCAAATCGGCAATTTGTTCGTGCAGTTCGCGGCGAGTTTTGCGCAAAATGCTATTGTACGTTACCTCACGGACAACGGCTTGTGCAAAGGTGAATATGTGTCCATTGCTGCTGCTGCCGGTCTGGCGGATAAACCCCTGTTGCACCAGATTTGTCAAAGATTTGTCGATGGTGTCGGTCGGGGTAATTTTTCTCAGCACGGCATCATCAAATGATAGTCCGATGACGGATGCATGCCGCAATACTCGGCGGTCATCCGGGGTGAGTGTGTCTAATTTTGCCAGCACAAATCCTTCGATGCTGTGCGGCACGTCAAGTTGGTCAACCGCACGAGTCAATTCCCATCGCCCGTGGCTGCGGATGAGCTGCCTTGATTGCACCAATTCGCGGGTAACTTCCAACAGGTAAAATGGGTTGCCCTCCGATTCTTTTGACAGGCGGGTGATGAGCGTGACGGGCAAACCTTCACCGGGCAGAATATGGTTGATGATGGCGCGTCGGTTGGCTTTGGTGAGCGGAGTGAGATTTATGAGGTTGTCTGTTTTTACGTTGTTTAACGAGGCATCGAATCGCGGGCGCGCCAGTGCCAGTATCATCAAGTGGTACCCACCCGGTTCGTGCCGTATCATCTGACCGGCGACAATGAGCCGATTTAGCCATTCGGTCACCTGGTCATCGCCCCATTGCAGGTCGTCAATAACAATCAGGGTGGGGCGGCGGTTAGCTTGTTTGTAAAACAGGTCAACAGCCGCATCAACGGCAGCAATGTGCAGATAATTCAAGTTCTGTTGGGTTTCGGGGTTGTCAACGGCATCATCAATATCTTTGTACCATCCCAGCAGATAGCCCATCAGCGGGATAAATTTGTTGCTGGTTATCCCTAATGCCGAGATACGGTCTTCGATTTTGCGCCGCCGAATCACATCGGTGTCATTTTCTACCAACCCGAAATACTGGCTGGTAATTTGCGCCAGCGGGCTGTACGATTCGTGGTTGCTGGATGTGTTCTGAGCGGTCAACACCATTGGATGTTTGGTGTGGGCATATTTGTCCAGACTGTTGACAAATTCCTGCGCCAGACGTGTTTTCCCCAAGCCTGCTTCGCCTTTGAGTAGCACAATTTGCGGATATCCTGCGCCTGCCCGCGACCAATGAGCATGCAGTAAATCAAATTCCTGCTCGTGCCCAATAAACGGCAGATTTTTGGCAAAATCTTCATGGGCTTTTTGCGTGTTTTCCTTCTCTTGTTTGGGAGAATAAATTGGAATGGTTCCGCGCTTACCTTTTACCGAAATTGGGTCGAGCATATCAAAGTTAAATAAATCGCTGGTACGATGATAGACAGTTTCAGAGACGATAATTTGTCCGCCGTCCGCATAAGCTTCCAGCCGCGCCGCCAAATTCACCGCGTCGCCGATGACGGTGAGCGCCGTGTGCCCACTGGGTCCCAGCCCCCCCCAAACCACCGAACCGGTATTGATGCCGATATTAATATTGCAGATGCGCCCCACTTTGCGGCGCATAAAGCTGGCAAGATTGCCCATTTCCTGCTGCATAGCCAGCGCGGCGCGCACGGCGCGGGCAGGGTCGTTTTCGTGAGCTTTTGGCGCGCCGAACAGCACCATCATTGCATCGCCGACGGTTTTATCCAGATAACCACCTTCTTTTTCACACTCAACCATCAGGCGGGTAAAGACGGTGTTCAACATATCAATCACGTCTTCCGGATCGGCTTTTTCGCTGGTAGCAGTGAAAGAGCCCAAATCGGCAAAAAGGATGGTCACTTGCCGCCGTTCGCCGACCCATTGCGCCGTAACGGGGTGGGTTTCCGGGGTGAGCAGCATTTTGCCGCATTGCGAGCAGAAACGCGCATTGGCAAGTAACGGGCTTTGGCAGGCGGGACAATTCGTTAAGGCGCTCATTGATGTAAAATTGCCTCCACTGTGGTAGTTTTGTCGCGTGCCAAATCAATTTCAATGGGAACGATGCGGTCGTGGTTGGGGTTATACAGTAATCGAATGAGAGGGTATTCAGGTCGTTTTTTGTTGGCATGTACCACCACGCCATGATAGCCGACATATCGTCCGGTGCGAACCACCACGCTGATGCCGGTGGGCAATATCGGCACAAGTTTCAAAAATGCGTTCACAATTTCAGCATTGAGTACGGTTCCGGAGAGCTGGCGGATGGTTTTGATGACCTGCGTTGGGGTGAGCGCGGGCTGTCCAAGACGCTCTGTGCTGAGGATGTCATGCACATCGGCGATGGCGGTAATTTCAGCCAGTAGTTGGATATTTTGCCGGTCGAAACGGGGACGTTCGATGGTATTGGTGCCGTACAATCGACGCGGATAGCCGCGCCCATCCTGTCGTTCGTGGTGTTCCAGCGCCACATGGTTGGCGATGACCGCATCGGAGTTACGCGAACGGAGCAGTTCGTATCCAAAACGGGGATGGTCTCGCATCCGCAAATGCACGGCGGAGGTTAGGGTTTGGGCATCATCCACCGCGCTGGAAAGTACTTTGCTATCCACAAAAATCTTGCCGATATCGTGAAGCATGCAGCCGATACCCAATCGCCGCAAATCAATCGGTGACAGATGCAACCGTTTCCCAATCATCAGCGCTACCACAGTGGTATCAATAGAATGCCCCAAAATAACATCGTTATGGCTGCGAATTTGACCGATGCCCGCCAGCATATCTACCCCGGCGATATCCTCCAAAATAGCAGTTACCCGCGCTTCAAGCTGTTCAAAACCGTTGTACCCGTGCAATGTATTCACAACATTGCTATCTTTTAGGCTGGCGACAACTGTTTCGGTGGGGGCGTTAAAAAACTCAGCGGTGGTTTGACGCACAAAATCATATACCTGAGCCAGTGTCGATTGCACGGCGCGACGGGTGTCGTTGGACAGCATATCCTCCACAATCACATCATCGGTATCACCATCGCTGATAAAAATGCTGGCAAACCCGCGCTGTATAATTTTCTCGATATATTCGGGTGTTAGAACGATACCTTGACGCAACAGCACACTGCCGCGCGGGTCAATGACCGGTTTTGCCAGCATCATTCCCGGTTTTAGGGCATCATTTGGGAGCCGAAGCATAAAAGCCTCACAGGGTAGAAGATGGAGTGACAAACAATCTTACATGATAATTTCGGCAGAACAGATGATTACTTTAGCGTTCTTTACGCCATTTTTACCTTGTCTTCACTTGAAGTTTACTGACGCAATAGAGGGCGTATGTTATAAATATAAAGGTTAAAGCGGTATGTAAAATGGTAGTGTTGCAAGCCCGTTTGCGGCGCATTTCAACAACGTTTGGCAGTAATAGTAACGAATTCTGTCCCGAAAGTAAAATTTTTATTGTGGTTATATGACACTCTCACCTGATTATCTGATAACGCTATTCCTAATGTTCGTTCGCATTTTAGCGATGTTTATGACGGCGCCCATTTTTAGCAGTCGTAATATCCCCAATATTGCTAAAGTTGGGTTTTCGGGCATTTTAGCAATGATACTGCTTCCTTTTGATAGCAGCGGTATTCCCCCTGCCTCCACCGACCTCGGTCCGTTTGTGCTGAACATCGCGCAAGAAGTGCTGCTCGGTACGTTGTTGGGATTTGCCAGTAATTTGGTGTTTGTGGCGGTCAGCATGGGCGCGGGAATGATGGGGTTGCAGGTGGGGTTTCGCGCGGCGAGTTTGTTCAACCCGGTGTTCAACGCCTCCAGCGCCGCGCTTGACCAACTTTATTCATTTTTGGTTGCCGCGCTGTTTCTGGTAATTGACGGGCATCACTGGCTTATTTTGGCGCTGGCACGAACCTTTAAACTGGTACCGGTGGGCACGTTTGTGTTTTCCGCCGTCACCACCGACCGGCTGATAGCGCTCACGTCGCAAGTATTTGTGGCGGCGATACAAATTGCCCTGCCGGTGGTTGGGGTGTTACTGCTGGCTGATGTGGGACTTGGATTGATTGCACGGGCGGTGCCGCAGGTGCAGATTTTCTTTCTGAGTTTACCGCTCAAAATCGGGCTGGGATTGGTGATGCTGGCATTCACTTTGACGGTAACAATGCCGATGATAAAAGATTATTTAGCCAGCACGATTGGCAAATTAATGGTGTTGGGTTTGCCGTAACACAGACCCCGGAGATGGATTGACCT
>CAYZQQ010000014.1:17856-21063 GCA_964480075.1 uncultured Anaerolineaceae bacterium | reverse complement strand
AAGGCATACGAGATTCTCCGGAGTGACTGGAGTTCAGACGTGTCTCTTCCGATCTTCCAGGCGTGATAATTTCAGGAAACAGTATGAGGAATTTATTTGGCATGGAGTAATACAGATTGTTAAACAGACGTGTGGAGATAAAACAGTGCTTACAAATTACTTTCCTCAAGTTCAACACCAGGTTTTAAGATGATATCTGTTGTTATCAATACATTGAATGAAGAAGAGCATATTGCTGATTGCATTGATAGTGTTCGGGAATTTGCTGATGAAGTTTTGGTTTGTGATATGTATAGTGATGATGATACCGTCAGTATCGCAGAAGGGTTAGGGGCTCGTGTGATATACCATAAACGTACGGGTTTTGTAGAACCGGCGCGTCATATTGCAATTTCTAAAGCAAAATATGAGTGGATCCTAGTGATTGATGCAGATGAAAGATTGACATATGAACTTGCTCAGCAATTGAAAGCGATTGCAATAAAGGATAATTATGATTTAGTGTTATTTTGCAGGATGAATTACTATTTTGGAGACTTTGTTCGACTTAAAGGTTTTTTGACAAAAAGAACCGCCCAATTTTTTCGTAAGCAGGTTTATTTAGAAACTTATGATGAAAAAATTGACAGACGGCTTCATGGTAATTTTGCCAGTCTTGTTAAATACGCCCCTCGACAGTTCCAAATGTCATATGAATACTATGTACTGCATTTATCTTATCCTACCATTGAAAAATATGTTTGCAAGACATTAGGAATGTATGCTCGAATTGAGGCAGAACAGTATTTTCAACAAGGTCAAAAATTTTCTTTATCACGAATGTTGTCAGAGACTTTACGTTTATTCATTGGACGCTATTTGATTCGCCAAGGATTTCGGATAGGAATGCGAGGATTCATTTTATCTGTTTTAATGGCTGGATATCGGTTTTTGATTTGGGCAAATTTATGGCTACTGGAAGAAACAACGTACCGGAAGTAGCGGCAAGGTTTTACAAAATTGAACGAACTGTGATGACAAATTTATCTTTCAGTAGACAGATTGGCTTACATAAACAGCATAATTATAAATCGCAACATAAAACCTTGCGATTTGCCTCCCCGACTCTGATTGTTATTGGAGCGCTGATTTTCTCAACGATAACTTCGTCTGGATTATCCGGATGGCAAGAGTTTGTAGCTAATCGGGTTATCTTGAAGTATATTCCTTTATGTGCGTTGTTGTTTGCAGTTGTGTTGTCTGCTCTTAATCTGACCGTTAATCAGATTATCGGCAACCTGATTAAATCATTTACCGTAAATGGATATTTAACTGTTTTTTTCGTGTTTGCATTCTCTGGCGCATACTATGCACGTGCTGTTGTGGGGCAAGAAACATCATATTTTAGCCAAGCGGTTATGATTTTCTCATTTATCGGATCTTATTTTGTTTTTGTATCATTGCCAAATAAATATTGGCTTCAGATACGAATGTGGATAGTAAAAACATTTACAGTGTTGGCGTTTATTGCAGGGATATTGGTTGTTCTCAATATCTCACGGGGTCTTAGTCGATCAGGAAAGACTGAACCGGGCATCGTATTGCTTTTAATGCAAGGTGTGCCCTTAGTTTATTATTTCCAGGCGGGAATAAAGAAATATTGGTTTATAGGTATATTAGCGTTTTTAACGCTGTTAACCCTAAAAAATTCAGCTCTCTTAACTTTTATGGCTGTGTGTTTTTTGTTATATTTATTCCCCTCAAAATCTATAAGAAAAATATCTATATCAAATGTAATCGGAATGATGTTTATCGTTTTGTTGGTTTTATTGGTAGTTGGGAGTGGGTACTTTCTATTGCGTTCAGGATATTCTGATGGTAATATTGGTTTTCGAAGTACAATTTATACATATCGATTCGAGGAATTTTTAAAATCCCCAGTCAGTGGGCATTTTTTTAGAGGGGAAACGTCATATATATTTGAGAAGAAGTATAATGGAGCTAGTGTACCAAGTCATAGCGATGTGTTAGATGTGATGGCACAGGGTGGTGCAATTGGATTGGTATTGTTTGTTGGCACATTTATGCGTATGATTGCTCTTCTGCTAAAAACCAGAGTTAGAATGATAAAAGTGGATTTGCTTAACTTTAAACTGATTTCTTGGCAATTGGCATTTTTGGCTCCGGTTATTATTCTGTTTTCGTTTAACTCTCAGTTAGGTACGCCCAGTACGGCTTTCATAATATGGGTAAGTATGGCTTTTGGACATCGATTGGCACATCCTTTACCGTCTTGATGTGTTTCTGTCAAGATAATTTGGAAATGGATCAACAATTCTCATTATGACTTTTTTCAGTCAAGATGATAATGACTTTTGTGAAAAGATGTGTTTTTGCAAAAAACTATGCAGCGAAACAATCATGAAATCGCCCCTCCTGCCGATATATGTACTGCAAACTCAGAAAAAACATGTGCACTCAAAATGTTCTCATCAAAAACAGATGTAATTTTACTCAATCGTGGGGTCGATAATTCACTTAATATCTTCTTTTGGACGCAAATTAACCGGTTTGTTGCCATTTTCAAATGCGGAAGTTCCAAAATGAGAATTGCTGGGAAATGATATATGCGGAGTCTTAGAAGAGAATTCGATCTTTTGTTTTATTCAATAGGGTTTCTATTTTTGAAAATAATCGGGTATTTCCCGTCATATCATATTAGAAAATTAACATATAATTTTTTGGGTATGTCAATTGGGAAAAACTCTCGAATTTACATGGGAGCGGAAATACGTTCTCCCTCAAGAATTTCTATTGGTGAAAATTCTAGTATAGGACATCGTGCGATTCTTGATGGCCGCGGAGGAATAATTATTGGAAACAACGTTAATTTTAGCACAGGGGTATGGATGTGGACCGCGGAACATAAAGTTAATTCATCGGATTTTATAGTTACAAAAGAAGCGATAGTTGTTGAAGATTATGTATGGTGTAGTACCAGAGTGATTGTTCTTCCGGGAGTGAGGATTGGCAAGGGGGCCGTAGTTGCTGCCGGAGCCGTTGTTACAAAAGATGTCGAACCATATACCATAGTTGGTGGTGTACCTGCCAGAAAAATAGGTGAAAGATCTCGTCAGTTAAGTTACGAAATAACTGAACATTTACATATTATCTAGTGTCCTTAATATTATTCTATGAGTAAGAAAATTGATTTCTCGATAATTACGC
>CAYZQQ010000014.1:0-17756 GCA_964480075.1 uncultured Anaerolineaceae bacterium | reverse complement strand
TAGTGTCCTTAATATTATTCTATGAGTAAGAAAATTGATTTCTCGATAATTACGCCAAGTTTAAATATGCTCCCGTATTTAAGGTTGTGTTCTGCCTCAATAGCTGACCAAAAGGGTGTCACCTATGAGCACATCGTAATGGACGCAGATTCTAAGGATGGCACAAGAGAATGGCTAAAGTCAACTCCGAATATAACAAGCATCATTCAAAAAGATGGTGGGATGTATGATGCTGTTAATAAAGGGTGGTTACAAGCCAACGGGCAAATAGTATCTTATCTGAACTGTGACGAACAGTACTTGCCAGGCACATTGGCATTTGTGCTAGAGTTTTTTCGAAGACACCCCAAAATAGATATTGTTTTTGGTGATGCCTTATTAGTTAAACCTGATGGAACATTACTATCTTATAGGAAAAGCTATCAGCCACGATGGGTATTTATTGCCACGTCTCATTTATATGTACTTACATGTACTATGTTTATGCGCCGGCGCATTATTGATGACGGCTTTTTATTCGATACAAATTACAAAATAATTGGTGATAGTGAATTTGTTATACGGTTATTACGTGCAGGCTATGAAGCTGCGCATATTAGCCGATTTTTTTCAACATTTACAATGACTGGCTCCAACTTATCATATGATAAACGAGCTTCTGTAGAAAACAGACGATTGCAATATTTGTTGCCATGGTGGTTGAAGGTATTTAAATACCCTTTAAATCTTGTTCGGTTGATTGAAAAGTCGGTAAATGGTGCTTACTTTCAAAAAAAAACCATAAGTTATGAAATTTATTCTTTAGAACAATTCGATAAGAGAAGAAATTTCGTGGCATCAACTGCATTATATGGATGGAAATGGCCCAATCAAAACGAAATTACCTCCTGATCATACTAATATTTGTATTATTTGTAAGTGCATTTCAAGTAATTGAGGCAAGAAATTTATTGTCCAGTGACATAATGTTGTTGAGAATGGTTAAGGGTCATAAAGAAGACGAGATAATCCAGTTGCCACTGGGGGCTTATGAAGGAAGAGCACCAGCTTCACTCAATTGGCTATACGGAGATGTTTTGTGGCACCGTGGACAGAAGGAAGAGGCATTGTGTATTTGGGGCCACCATCCACAATATTCTGCTGCAATGTTAGAGTATAAAATTAAGATTGGACAAGATGTTAACTACCAATTATCAAAAACGGCCTTAATGCTAGATCCATATTCTATTCACCTTTCTGAATATATTAGTTTTTATCTGTTGAATCGCGATGAAGATTTGTTGGCATATAATGTTTTTCAAAAAGTATATCGGCAAAATCCCCAAAATACAATAGCAATGATGGTACTGGTGTTAACTAGACTCTGTGATGGAAAATATTGCGATATAACCACCTCACTCGAACTTTTTGATAAAGCATTAAGACATGCATCCGATAACTCGTATGTCGTTCGCTATGGATTTCGAATAATGAATAAATATAGTATTGGGGAAGCAAGAATTCTGAAGCTGATCCAAGCGGCTAAACTATTGCCTTCACAAGATTTCGAATTATTATTTTCAACCGGACAAGCTTATCGTCTACTAGGGGAATATCAGGATGCGCAGTATTATAACTTGTTGGCCCTCAAATCTAGTCCCAATCATCCCTGGGCAAATCTTCAACAGGTTGAGTTTCTCCAGAATCAAAATCAGTCCGATGTTGAACCTTGGTTAGAAAATGCCCTGTTGTTTAGAGTAACGTCAAGGCCAGATTATTACAGGCGATTGTTGAAGGTTTTGCTAGATGCAGGTAAAGTCGACAACGCACAAAAAATCTATTGTGAAGCTACTGATGACTATGGGTATCCTTCTGGTATTTTTAATGAGTTTTTGAAAGATTCTGAACAAACTTTCGTTTGTAATTAGTTATGGTGAATTAGTCTTTGGGTTAAAGAGGCGTTAACCAATGCGACAGGTTTTTATATGGATTGGAAAACAATGGTGGACTTTGCAGCGATTTGGAATGACTCCGACAAAAGTTGCTAATAGAATTACCAACAGAGCAGAACCGAAAACAGTCTGTATTTCAATCCCTAAATCAGGCACTCATTTGATAGAAAGAATACTTTGTTTACACCCCAAATTGTATAGACCAGTGCTTCCAACTCTAAATCCTTCAAACCTTGTGAAGTTTGGTGGATTGCAGAGCATTGTTTCTAAGTGGCGTCCGGGGCAGGTATTAATGACTCATTTGTATCACAATTTAGAAGCGGCCACCATAATAAGAAAACATGGAATTAAATGTTTACTAATGATCCGTGATCCTCGTGATATCATTATTTCGACAATATTCTATGTAGAAAAAAAACCAAAACATCATTTATATAATGCGCTTACAAAACAAAAAACCTTTAGAGAAAAGATGTTTCTGTTGATTAATGGATGTGAATTTGAGCATATTCCTCCGTACAATCAATACTTACATCGTTTTACAGATTGGCTTGATGAGGACTGTTTTGTTATTAGATTTGAGGATTTAGTAGGTAGTGTTGGCACGAGCAACAATTCAGTTCATACTATAATGGAGATATATTCTTATCTTGGCATGAATATTGATATTAAGCAGGCAGAAAAAATATCTGAAGAAATGGTATCTGCAAAGAGTCCTACATTTCGCAAAGGGAAAACTCAACAATGGAAAAAGTTTTTTGATGAAGAAACAAAACAACTTTTTAAAAATACTATGGGTGATATATTGATACGATTAGGTTATGAAAACAATCATAATTGGTGATACAGATTTATGAAACTGCTGTATACAATAACTGCATATCCTCCTTCAACTGGGGGTGCACAGTTACACCAACACTTGTTGGCGCAACAACTTAAAAGTAAGCATAAAATTCAAATCGTGAGCCAATGGGACAACAATCGAACAGATTGGTTATTGGGTACAACTGTAATGGCACCCAGTGTTAACAAGGACTACATTATTGATGGCATTCCTGTTCATCGTTTTGGAATCACAATACAAGATAAACTAAAATTAGCTCCCTACATTCCACTTTACTACCCATTTATGAGATTTGCATTGTCAAGAATAGCAAATCAAATGGAGGTATTTGTAGAACCGTTACTTGCCTCTATTGATGTGATTCATAATGTACGCATTGGCAGAGAAGGATTAAGTTACGCTTCTTTCCAGGCGGCTAGAAAGCAAAATATTCCCTTTATTTTTACGCCATTTCACCATCCACGTTGGGTTGGTTGGCGTTATAAAGCGTATATCGAACTTTATAAACAGGCTGACAGAGTTATCGCTTTGACAAAAACAGAAAAAGAAACTTTAATATCATTAGGTGTTTCAGAGGAACGAATAGCTGTTACAGGTATGGGGCCAGTTTTGTCCACTGAAGCGCACCCTAATAACTTTCTCAAACAATATAACATAGATGGTCCGATAGTCTTGTTTTTAGGACAACATTATTTGTACAAAGGCTTTCGGCAAGTATTGGAATCAGCGCAAATTGTATGGCAAAAAATCCCAGAAGTTGAGTTTGTCTTTATTGGTCCTCCGGTTGGGCAATCTGAAAAATATTATGAAAGTATTGATGATAAGCGTATTCATCGTTTGGGTAAGGTTAATTTGCAAGACAAAACAAACGCATTAGCCGCAGCAACGCTATTATGTGTCCCTTCTTCTCAAGAGAGCTTTGGTGGTGTTTACACAGAGGCTTGGAGTTTCGCCAAACCTGTCATTGGATGCGCTATTCCGGCGGTGTCAGAAGTGATAGATGATGAGATAAATGGCTATCTTGTAAAGCAAGAACCTGGGCAAATAGCAGAGCGAATTTTAGCTTTAATTCAAAATCCTCAACGCGCAACCGAAATGGGGCTAAACGGGCAGAAGAAGGTAAATGCCAGATACACATGGGAAAGGTTAGCTGAGCTAACTGAACAGGCATATCGAGAAGCTATAACAGGATAGATATCTATGAATATCCATAGGTAGATAATTTATTGCAGGAATTGCGATTATTAACTGCAAAAAAATTTCGGGAACTTTCCCCCGATGCACAAATTATAAATGAGAAATTTATTGGTTCCACTAAATCATTTGTGGCAATTAAAGTATAAAAAAAAGGAGAATTAAACTATGGAAATGCAGAAAAATGAAAAAGTAGTTATATGCGGTGCTGGCGGCTTTATTGGCGGTCATTTAATTGCCGAACTTAGACGACGGGGGTATACAAATTTACGCGCTGTAGACAACCGTCCGCAAAGCGAATGGTTTCAGCGTTTTGACGATGTGGAAAATTTAGTTTTGGACTTGCAACTTAAAGATGCCGCCTATCAATCTTTACAAGGAGCGGATTATGTCGTTAATCTGGCGGCAGATATGGGCGGTATGGGTTTTATTGAAATGAATAAAGCGTTATGTATGTTGAGCGTATTGATTAACACCCATCTACTGATGGCGGCACGCGATATGGGCGTTAAACGCTTCTTCTACGCTTCTTCT
This sequence comes from uncultured Anaerolineaceae bacterium, assembly GCA_964480075.1. Taxonomy (GTDB): domain Bacteria; phylum Chloroflexota; class Anaerolineae; order 4572-78; family 4572-78; genus JANTHQ01. Next base: position 13,253 of record CAYZQQ010000014.1, on the reverse strand, counting down.
GCGTGCGTCTATAATGACGAAAAACAAAAATCCGCCGATGTGATTCCCTTAAAAGAAGAGGATGCTTATCCGGCAATGCCCGAAGACGGTTATGGTTGGGAAAAATTATTTAGTGAGCGAATGTGTCGTCACTTTACAGAAGATTTTGGTTTGGAAACGAGAGTGGCGCGTTTCCACAATGTTTATGGTCCTTATGGTACGTATGACGGCGGACGAGAGAAAGCACCTGCTGCGATTATCCGTAAAATTATTGAGGCGAAGTTGTCGGGCAAACACGAAATTGAAGTGTGGGGAGATGGGACACGCACTCGTTCCTTCCAGTATATTGACGACTGCATTAAAGGTATTTTAATGATTTTTGAAAATGATGAGATTAACGAGCCGCTTAATTTAGGCACAAGTGAGTTAGTTACTATTAATCAATTAGTGGATTATGCAGAAGAAATTGGCGATATCAAGTTAAACCGTAACTATGATTTGAGTAAGCCACAAGGTGTTAATGGTCGTAATAGTGACAATACCAAAATTCAAAAATATTTGAACTGGGAACCGAGCATTCCTTTGCGTGAAGGTTTAGAATATACGTATAATTGGATTTATGAACAGATGACCGGCTCAAAACCGGAATAACAGTTTAAGGTGTTAAAGACAATATGACAGTTACAGCGGAACGGGTAAATGTACTAGGTGTGGGGCTTAGTGCTATTAATATGACAATGGCTTTGCATATACTGGAGCAATGGATTCAACAAAAAGAGAAATCCCGCTATGTTTGCATAACCGGTGTTCATGGCGTTATAGAAAGTCAAAACGATGAAGAATTGTGTCATATCCACAATCACGCCGGGATGGTTACACCTGATGGAATGCCGATGGTGTGGATGGGACGTTTAAATGGCAAACGTTGGATGAAGCGTGTTTATGGTCCTGATCTGGTGTTAGCCATGTGCCAAAAATCATTGGAAAAAGGTTATCGCCATTATTTTTATGGCGGCGCAGATGGCGTTCCCGAGCTTCTTGCCCAAAAACTCCAACAACGTTTTCCCGGTTTACAAGTTGTAGGTACGTACTCACCGCCATTTCGCACTTTGACGCCTCAAGAAGATGAAGAGGTTGTTCAAATGATTAACAAGACTGACCCGGACATTGTCTGGGTCGGTCTAAGTACCCCCAAGCAAGAACGTTGGATGGCGGCGCATGTTGATAAATTGAACGCGCCAGCTTTAATCGGTGTTGGCGCCGCCTTCGATTTCCACGCCGGATTAAAGAAGCAAGCCCCACTTTGGATGCAGCGTAGCGGTTTAGAATGGCTTTTCCGAATGATTACAGAACCCAAGCGCTTGGGGTCACGCTATTTAAAGAGTAACCCACTTTTTATAATGTTAATTCTGGCACAGTATTTGGGCTTGCGAAAATATACGCTAGATGTATGATTGACGATACAACTTTTGGTGGTAACGTCACCAGTTAATTGCAAAGTTTATTGGTAACCTGCTATTTACTTACCACGTTTTCAAACGGCGATTTCTCGCTGATTGTTGAACGCCGTTTTTGCGCAACCGTGTTTCCCCATTAATGCCAGTACTATTTTGGGGTAGGAGTACCATCAGACGGAATAAAGAGTAAAAACTTCGTAAAATCCCGACCAAATTTAAAAAATGTTTGCAGAAATTAAAATCAGCGATTACAATAAGAGGGTACTGTTGTAGATAATTTAGCGTATATTTGAAAGGCACTGGCTTATGTTTAATCGTGCGTCAAAAGGCTTATTACCTTTTATTTTTGTCGGCGACATTTCTTTAACCTTATTGGCACTCTATTTGGCGAGAATTTTGCGCTTGACATTGCCATATGGCATCGATACCGGCGAGAAGTTCTTGACCTTTTCTCTGCAAATTTTTTTGTCGGTGTTGGTCATTTGGATGGTGGTTTTTTTAGTTGTACCCGTTTACGACCCTCGACGAACCTATCGTGCCATTGATGACCTGCAAACCACAACCTTAGCCATCGTCTTTTCTACCCTCGTTTTTGCCGGGGTCACGTATTTCTTTTTTAGAGAATTGTCACGATTCCTATTTTTCTATTTTTTCATTTTAGATATGTTTTTCTTGCTGGGGATGCGTATTGTTTTACGCATGTCATTCAAGCTGTCTCGTGGCAGTTGGCCCCGCAACACAACCCGAATCCTCATCCTAGGTGCCGGTAAAGTAGGGCAACAAATGGCGAAAACCTTGCAAGACTATTCGTGGTTTGGGGTGGAAGTTGTCGGTTTCTTAGACGATAATCCTAAAGTTGCTAATGGCTTAAACGGACATGGTGCCTATTTGGGAACCCTAGACCAAACGGTCGAAATTGTGTTAAAGCAACAAGTGGATGATGTGATTATCGCTTTGCCAAAGCAGGCATATGAGCGTTTGACGAGTGTGGTGCATCAATTACAGCGATTATCGGTGAGCGTGCGTTTGGTGCCGGATTTCTTTGATCTATCTTTTGTGAAAGCAACCGTTGAAAATTTCGACGGTATTCCACTTATCGGCTTGCGTGATTCGGTGATGACCCCTTTTCAGCGTGGTGCAAAACGCACATTCGATTTAGTGGTGGGTTTAATCACATTGTTGCCTGCATTGCCTATTATGGCATTGACAGCGTTAGCGATCAAATTAGATTCCCCAGGCAATGTATTCTTTTTACAAGACCGCATTGGCGAAAACGGACGTGTCTTTAAGATGATAAAATTTCGGTCAATGGATTTAGATGCTGAAGAACGAAAAGAAGAAGTTATTACGTATACCGATGACGGCAAAGTGTTGTTTAAAAAAGCCGATGACCTCCGCATTACCCGGGTGGGGAAATTCATCCGCCGCACCAGTTTGGACGAGCTGCCGCAACTCATCAACGTTCTCAAAGGCGATATGAGTCTGGTAGGACCGCGTCCCGAAATGCCGTGGCTGGTGGATTTGTATGAGCCGTGGCAATACAAACGTTTCGCTGTGCCACAGGGCATCACCGGCTGGTGGCAGGTGAATGGGCGCAGCGACAAACCGATGCACCTCAATGTGCAGGAAGACTTGTATTACATTCAGCACTATTCGTTATTGTTAGATATGTTTATTTTGTGGAAAACTTTTGCCGCTGTTGTAAAAAGGAGTGGCGCATATTGAAAACCGTACAATCGCGCATTGTTGCGCTGACGCCGCTGTGGCTGTTCATCCTCGCTCCGTTTCTGCTCTTTCCCAGCCCGACCAAAGCCCTGGCTCTGCTGGGGCTTCCGTTTTTGTGGTGGCTGAATAAACGCGAGAAAGGCTATTTTGTGCGCCGTACCCCCTTCGATTGGGCGATTTTCATCATGTTGTTGATGGTTTTGGTTTCAGAATATGCCACCTTCGATTTGAATTTCAGCCTGCCAAAAGTGAGCGGGCTTCTTTTTCATATTGTTATCTTTTACGCCGTGGTGGAAACTGTGCAGACGCGACGCGGATTGCAACGTTCTTTGGCGCTCTATTTCCTGTTGGGATTGGCAGCGCTGGCGGTGGGGGCACTGAACACCGCTTGGCTCGAAAAAGTCTCTTTTCTAACAGCCATCACTCAAGAACTGCCGGCGTTGATGGAAAAACTTCCCGGCGCAGAATCCGGCATCCATCCGAATCAACTGGCGGGCACACTGTTGTGGATTTTCCCGCTGCAAGCCGCCATCGGCTGGTATTTTTTCCGCTATCGTCCCGCCGACATTCCGCACTGGATTCAGCGGGGGCTGTGGGGTGCATTTGCGCTGACGCTGATTGTGTTCATTCTCACTCAATCTCGTGGAGGATGGGTTGGCGGAATTGTGGCACTGGCAATACTGGGCGCATTGCTGAATCGATTCATCCGTTGGGCGGTGGCGTTCGGTGGGGGTGGGGCGGTAATTGCCGCGAGTATCATCGGCTGGCAGAAAATCGGCGAGTTGCTGGTGAGTGATGCCACCGCAGCGGTGGTCGGTAATCTTGGCTCGCTGGGATTTCGGCAGGAAGTGTGGCGGGCAGCAATTTGGGGCATCAGCGATTTTCCGTTCACCGGAATGGGGATGGGTACTTTCCGCGAAGTGTCGCGGGTGCTGTACCCGCTCAACGTTTCACCCACGTATGATATTGCCCACGCGCATAACCAGTTTTTGCAGACGGGGGTTGATTTGGGCATCCCCGGTTTGATTGCCTTTATTGCAATGTGGCTGGTTACGGTTTGGCTTCTGTGGCGAACCATCCGCTGCACGAATGACGCTTTCATCAAAGTTGTGGCAATGGGCGTGACGGCATCACTGGCGGGGTATTTTGTGTATGCGCTGTCGGATACAGTGGCACTCGGCGCGAAACCGGGTTTCTTTTTATGGTGGTTGTTCGCGCTTTCGGCGGGGGTAAATATATTGCAACACGGCGAAAAAACTTGGTGAAATGGGGATGTTGATTTCGGTGAAGATAAAAAACTTATCTGAATTTTTAACGTGTTTGTTATTTTATGTGTCGCAATAATGACATAGTTTCAATAAACAGAGTGTTGCTGTTTATAGCTGGTGTAGGGGCAATTAGTTTTGCAATAATTACATTCTTCCGTCTCACTGTCCCGTGAGACTTTTTGCCCCCGGCGGCTTATTTTTTGCGCTGCGGCAGCCAGTTTTTTGCCGGTCAATGTTTGCGGTACGCCGAGGTAGAGCCGTTTGAGCCGGCCCCGGTACCGCCGGTGTGCATACCACACCTGCCGACCGCGCCGTTGTTCTCGAATGGCGGTGAAATGCCCGTGCGGATGGTCGTAGCGAAATGAACCTTCCATTTCATCACACAAAAACGCTGTCCAGTATTTGCCGTCCACGGCGAGGGTGTCGATGATCCGCTCAAAGTCAGCGTGCCGGATGGATTAGCCATACTGCGCCGTTCCTCCGACCAAAAACGACGGTTTATTTTTTTGGAGGCAGATACCGGTTCTGAGACGCAGCGTATTATCAGGCAGAAAATTAGCGCTTACACATCGTATCGTTTGGGGGTTGGAAAACAAATATTTCAACAACGATTCAATGCCAAACCCGCATTCCGTGTGGCATTTGTGACTCAATCCGCACTACGCCGCGAGAACATGCAGCGAACCGCCAGAGATGTATTGCAACGCCATGGCGTCTCAAGCCACTATCAATATTCTTTGTTTTTCACGCGAAAAAATTTAGACGAGAGGGTGCATGCACTGTTTGAGTGACCGATGAGTGCATCCGAACCATCCGGTACGCAATGTCATTATTGCATTGTCGGATGGTTCGGATGCTGTTTGTTTTTCATCCGCAAGAAACACGGCTTTGCTATACGTGAGCGACAAGGTCTGAATGAATCTGACATACTCCCACAACCTTTAGTCGTGGGAGTATGTCAGTCACTTCATTATACCGCAACACAGATATACAGCAAACCATTTTTGCGACACACACCGAGACAGTATTTCCCGGCAAAAACGTGCAGTATCATTTCAGTCGCTTGCCGAAAAGCGGTTGCAACCGTTTTTTTTGTCTCACCGCCATCGATACCTTTTAGCGAATATTTCATTTTTCCCGATGCGGCGTGAATAACCATTCGGTCGGGGTCATTCCGTTCATCATCATAATTGAAACCACGGCGGTCAATATGTATTTTTTGAATTTGGCTGGTCGGTATGACAAAATTGTCGGGGTATGTGCGCAAAATTGTGTCGGGGGACATTTGATAATAACGGTCGCACAGTGCATCGTTTACCTTTAGAGTTGCCCCCCATTGCCCGAAAAATCCTTTTCCCTGCGATTTGGCAGCCTGCTTCACTTCTCTCGCAATGGATTGCAACAGCTTTGATGTAACACGAGCAAAAATCAGTTGTTCAGCAGTTACAACCATATTGAATGCCTCTGTGCCGAACAACCCCTTCTTTCACTCAACCGATGGAACCACCGCCAAAATGGCTATCGTCGGAAGAGCAGATGGCGGCACTTCTGCGGAGGTTGATGATTGTGCCACCGACGCGCCGCACCGCCCGCAGAATTTTGCATTCGGGGAAATCGGCGCGCCGCATTGTTCGCAAAACAGTTGGTGGATTGTCGTCATATCTTAACTCCTCTGTCGGTTGATGGGTTTTGCCGGTTGGAACTGTCTTCCTCTAGCGGGCAATCATACTGCACGAAGAAATCGCTGCACCGCAATATCTCCGCCATACGCGGTGATTATTTTTATCACCCGATGATATTCGTGACGGGTACGCCGGATTGCCGCTGCCATAGCGTATTCAAATTTTACGCCGCGCTGTGGATTATCCAAATGCATCGCTTCGTGAGAATGGGGGGGAATATACAATTTTCGCGCAATATATTTCACGCCGGGAATGTAATACACAATATCCCGCCACAACCGAAAACTGCCGGTGCGCAATGCCGCATGATGCAACAATGCCGCATCCAATGAGTCAATATCTTTAGGTGTAGATTGTTCTGTCCCGTATTCTGCAAACCACAAATTGACGTAGTTTGAATGCGCGTAAAAATCCTGCACAGTATGGCTCAACTGCCCGAATATGCGTCGCTGTTCTGCGCCGACATCAACATCGGCGTGAGCCATTACCGTTGCGATTCGTTCAAAACAGGTGTCCACATACGCCAAACTTTCAGCGATTTTGTTGTCATCAAAATGCAAATATGGTTTGCCGACCAAATTTCGCAACGCATCCTGCTCAAAATTTGCGGCTAAAATTTGAGCCATCGCCGGGGTATCAAAAAGCGTGCCGACCGCAGCGCGCGTAATTTGTTCGTGATAGGGTAAATCCATGGTGGGTCACGTCGTATCTTTTCAAAATGTAGGGGCGAACCCGTGTGTTCGTCCAAGGCGGACACACGGGTCTGGTAATTGTTCACCCCCCTCCAACTCCCCCCTCGTGAGGAGGGAGAGTTTTTGAGCTTCCCCGTGAACGGGGGTGGGGAGTGAATGGTTACCCCAAATTATTGAAAAGATATATCACCTCTAAAAAGAGTTACAGTGCAAATTACACGTATCTTCTCAGTAATTCCCGGTGTGAACCGGCTGCAAAGGAGCTGATAGCACACAGATTGCACGGATTACGCTGATTTTCACCGATTTTTTACGTTTATCCGAGCTAATCCGTTTAATCTGTGTCATCGGTGTTCTATTCCAACTTGGCAACTCAAAGCGTTTATCTAAAGCGGGAATTGCTGGTATCTTCTCAATAAATGGGGGTAGGGTAGAGCATTGCTCTGCCCTACCGGACGACCACAAGGATTGCCCCCTACATATTGAGATGATACCAAATTACCTTTATAATACAGTTATCACCCCGATGTGCAAAATAAATCTGTCCCTGCAACACGGTTGTTGCAACCTAAAGTTTAGGGTTGCGGTTGAAATATCGTTTGCCATCGTAGGGGCGATTCGCGAATCGTCCCTACACCACCGGCTGAAACACACACAATTTGTCATACAACCATATCAAAGACCATTTGACAAATCCATCGTTTTATAATACCCTATCTTCAAAGTCATAGCCGTATAAAAATTGAACCACCTTTGCGCCATCAATGTCGCCACAACCGTATTGGCTGCCCTTGCCACTGTAACAACTGTCATCCAGGAGATTGCACATGCAAAAACGCCGGACTTTCTCATTTCCGTTCGGGAAAGCAATTGATCTTTCTCTCCCGTTGGTGGCGGTTGTCGGCGCGTTGCTAATTGGCGCGCTGATATTATTTCTGCTCCACAAAAACCCCATCGAAGCTTATACGGCAATGTTCGCCGGGGCGTTCACCACCAAAAACGGGCTGGCGGACACGCTGGTAAAAGCCACCCCCCTGCTGTTCGTCGGATTGGGCATCGCCATCGCCTTTCGGGGCGGGGTTATCAACATCGGCGCAGAAGGGCAACTGATTGCCGGCGCGCTGTTCACCACGTGGCTGGGGCTGACCATCGGCGAAAGCCTGCCCGGCTGGCTCGGCATTACCCTCTGCATTGCGGGCGGCACGCTGATGGGCGGCATTTGGGGCGCAATTCCCGGCTATCTCAAAGCGAAATTAAACGTCAACGAAATTCTCAGCACGGTGATGATGAACCAAATTGCCATTCAGATTGGGTTTTATCTGTTGCGCGGACCCATGATTGACCCTGCCGAAGTTGCCGCCGGTACGAATATTCCCCATTCGGCGCGGCTGGCAAAAAGCCTCGATTTACCTCGTTTCACCGACATCGCCAAAGCGCTGGGCTTCACCCAATCTGCCAAAAAATTGGGGATGGAAGGTTTTGGCGCGCAACTGTACGGGCTGTTTGTGGAACCCACCCGCCTGCACATCGGACTTTTAATCGCCATTGTGATGGCAATTCTGGTGTATATTTTTCTGTGGCGCACCACCATCGGCTACCGTATCCGCGCCGTGGGCATCAGCCCGGCGGCATCGCGGTATGCCGGTATCAACGTGCCGCGATATGTGATGTTGTCAATGGGGTTGAGCGGCGCATTCGCCGGAATGGCGGGTTCGATAGAAATTTTGGGCTTGCATCACCGTATGTTTGAACCGCTATCCGTTTCGGCAGGCTATGGATTTTCGGGAATTGTGGCGGCGCTGTTTGGCAAATTGCATCCATTGGGCGCGATTCCATCGTCCATTTTGTTTGGCGGGTTGCTTGTTGGCGGCGATAAAATGCAGCGCGCGGTGCAAATTCCGCAGGTTATGGTGACGGCGGTGCTGGGGCTGGTGGTGCTTTTTGTCGTCGGTACCGATATTTGGTCGCGGCGGCGCGCCAACCGGCGCATTGCCGGCAACACTGACGCTGAACCGGAGGCAGTCGCATGAATGAGGGATTGAGCCTTGTTGCAATTTTGGTCGGCATTGCCCACTCCGGTATTCGGCTGGCGACTCCATATCTGTATGCCGCCATCGGCGAAACATTCGCCCAGCGTTCGGGGGTGCTGAATTTGGGCGTGGAAGGTATTATGCTGATGGGCGCTTACGCCGGGTTTTACGCGGTTTTTCAAACGGGAAATCTGCTGTTGGGCGTGCTGGCGGCGGCGGCAGTCGGCGGGGTGCTGGGGCTGGCGATGGCATTCATCAGCGTCACCCTGCAAGCCGAACAGGGCATCAGCGGCATCGGGCTGTTTATGTTCGGGCTGGGCGCATCGAGTTTGCTGTTCAAAACCACGCTCGGCACGGTAGCAGGCGTTTCGGGCTTTCCCGAACTGAACGGCTGTCTGCCGGGCGCGGATTTCTGTATGAGCAGCATTCCGGTGGTGGGACCTATCTTTTTTGGACACAGCGCGATGGTGTACGGCGCATTTCTGCTTGTGCCCATCGCATGGTGGGTTATCAACAAAACCACATGGGGGTTGAGCATTCGTTCGGTGGGGCAAAACCCGCAAGCCGCCGACACCCTCGGCATCAGTGTGGCGCGGGTGCGCTATGCCACGGTGACGCTCGGCGGGGCGCTGGCTGGCATCGCCGGGGCGTCGCTGTCCATCTCCCTGCTCAACATTTTTCAGGAAAATATGACCAACGGTATGGGATTTATCGCCGTGGCGCTGGTGTATTTTGGTAGTTGGACGCCGTTCGGCGTGCTGGCGGGCGCGTTGCTTTTCAGCCTGATTAACGCCCTGCAATTGTGGGTGCAGGTGCTGGGGCTGAATATCCCGTCGGATGTGGCGGTGATGCTGCCTTATTTGCTGACCATCATCGTTTTGGCAGTACCATTCAAACGGTCGCTGCAACCTGCCGCGCTCACTAAACCCTTTGAACGCGGCGAAAATTAGTGTTTTATCAAACTTTTACTCAAAAGGAGAAAAGATGAAAAAGTTTAGTTGGCTGTTAATTTTGACCTTGGCGTTGGTTTTAGGGGCATGTCAGAGTACCCCTGCTCCAACCGCCGCTGCCCCCACCGAGGCGCCCGCCGCTGCCCCCACCGAGGCGCCCGCCGCCGCTCCCACGGAAGCGCCGACAACTGCCCCTGCGGTTGCGCCCACCGAAGCCCCCACGGCTGCCCCGACAGAACCCGCCGCGCCCGCCAAGAAATTCCGCGTGGCGCTGGTGTTGCCCAGTCCCATCACCGATATGGCGTGGGGCGAATCAATTTACGATTCACTGGTGCGCCTGCAAGATGAACTCGGTGGCAAAGATGCCATGGAAATTGCGTACTCCGAAAATATGTTCAACGTCACCGATGCCGCCGCTGCCATCCGCGATTACGCCGACAGCGGGTACGATTTAGTTATCGCGCACGGCACACAGTATGGCACATCGCTGTTTGAAATTGCCCCCGACTTCCCTGATACCAGCTTTGCATGGGGAACCGCCACCGACACCGGCGCCGACCAGGGCATCACCAACGTATTTGCCTATGAAGCCCGTGCCGAACAGGGCGGGTTCGTCAACGGCGTGCTGGCTGCCAAACTCACCCAATCGAACGTACTGGGCGTAGTCGGTCCGGTTGAAGCCGGCGATGCGAAATTGTACATTGACGGCTTTGTCGCCGGGGCAAAATATGCCAATCCCGACGTGACCGTCAACGTGTCGTACACCGGCTCGTTTGGCGACACCTCCCTTGCCGCCGAAGCCGCCAACACCCACATCCAAGCCGGCGCAGACATTTTGACCGGCTCGGCGCAACAAGTGGTGGGCGCCATCGGCGTGGCGAAAGAAAAAGGCGTATTGTGGATGGGCACGCAAGCCGACCAAAGTTCGCTGGCGCCCGATATTGTCGTCGCCACCCAATATTATGATTGGACGCCCGTGTTGCGCGATATGATGAAAAAACACAACGCCGGTACCATGGGCGGCGAAGTTTACACGCTGACACTGGAAAATGGCGGCTTGGACATGCGTTTTGCCGATAGCCTGAATGCTGACGCACTCGCCGCCGCCAACGATGCGCTGAATGCCATCAAAGCCGGAAAACTCGACCCGATGAACCCCGGCGAAAGCGCCGCCCCCGCCACGGCTGACACCCTGGATTATAGTTTCGACCCCGTGCGCATTGCGCTGGTTATGCCCAGCACCATTTCGGACTTGGCATGGAGCCAATCCATCTACGATTCACTCAAAAAAATTCAGGACGTGGTCGGCGAAGCCAATATGGAAATCGTCTACTCTGAAAACATGTTCAACGTCACCGATGCCGCCGCCGCCATTCGTGATTACGCCGATAGCGGTTACAATCTGGTTATCGCCCATGGCGCGCAATATGGCACATCCCTCTTTGAGATTGCCCCCGACTTTCCCGATACCAGTTTTGCATGGGGAACCAGCACCGATACCGGCGCCGCCGAAGGCGTGACCAACGTTTTCGCCTATGACCCCCGCGCTGAAGAAGGCGGATATGTCAGCGGCGTGCTGGCGGCATATCTCACCAAATCCGGCATTATTGGCGTCATTGGTCCGGTAAACGCCGGCGACGCCAAACTGCACATTGATGGGTTTCTGGCGGGCGTAAAAGCTGCCAACCCCGATGTGCAAGTAAATGTATCGTTCACCGGCTCGTTTGGCGACACCTCGCTTGCCGCTGAAGCCGCCAACACCCACATTCAAGCCGGTGCGGATGTGCTCACCGGTTCGGCGCAGCAAGTCGTCGGCGCCATCGGGGTGGCGAAAGACAAAGGCATCCCGTGGCTCGGTATTCAATCTGACCAAAGCCCGCTCGCCCCGGATATCGTCGTCGCCACCGATCTATACGATTGGCGCGCCACCATCATCGAAATGATAAAATTGAACCAAGCTGGCGAACCGGGCAATAAAGTGTTGCACCTGACGCTGGCAAACGGCGGACAAACCATGATTTACGCCGACAGTCTGCCTGCCGATGCCGTCGCCGCGGCAAAACAAGCCGAAGCCGACATCATCGCCGGTAAAATTACCATTCCCATCGAATAAACTTCCCGGCGTGAAACGTGATGCGTATCCGTATCTGTCACGTTTCACGCCACCGGCAAACAGCGTCATTGCGAGCAAAGCGAAGCAATCTCCGTTGGCAATATCGGGGATTGCTTCAGCCCTTCGGGCTTCGCAATGACATTTGACAACCGTTTTTCAAATTTGGATAAAACCTATGACCGACAAGAAACTACTGCCATCAGGATTACCCCGCATCGAATCGCTGGAGATGCGCGGTATCGTCAAACGCTTTCCCGGCGTGCTGGCGAATGACCACGTCAATTTTGAAATAAAAGCGGGCGAAATCCACGCCCTGCTGGGCGAAAACGGCGCGGGCAAAAGCACGCTGATGAAAATTTTGTATGGGCTGTACCAGCCGGAAGAAGGCGAAATTTACCTCAACGGCGAACGCATCCAAATCAACTCCCCCGCCGATTCCATCAATAATGGCATCGGGATGATTCACCAACATTTTATGCTGGTGGACAACCTCACCGTCACCGAAAATGTGGCGCTGGGGCTAAAATCCTCCCGCGAACCGCGACTTGACCTTGACCGCGTGCGGGCTCGAATACTGGATTTAACCGAAAAATACGGCTTGGAAGTAAACCCCGACGCCATCATTTCCAATTTGGCGGTGGGGCAGCAACAGCGTGTGGAAATCGTCAAAGCGCTCTATCGCGGCGCAGCGCTGCTGGTACTCGATGAGCCGACGGCGGTACTCACCCCGCAAGAGGTGGAGGATTTGTTTATCATTTTCAAACAAATGGCGGCTCAAGGGCACGCGCTGATTTTCATCTCGCACAAATTACACGAAATTGTCGACCACACTGACTGCGTGACGGTTTTGCGGGATGGAAAAGTTATCGGCACCCGACCCACCGCCGGAGCGACCAAAAAAGATCTGGCGGCAATGATGGTCGGGCGTCCCGTATCACTGGAACGCACCCGCCCGCCGGTAGAAATCGGTGATGTTCGGCTGAAGCTAGCGCATGTCTCGGCTATCGACCGAAAGAACGGACAGCGGGTGCTGACAAATGCCAGTTTTGAAGTACGCAGCGGTGAGATTGTCGGTGTGGCGGGGGTTTCGGGCAACGGACAGCGCCAACTGGCAGAAGTTATCGCCGGATTGTGGCGCGTTGGTTCCGGCAGGATATTCATCGAAGGGGAAGATGTCACCAATTTGCCGCCATCAAAAATGATTGATGCGGGATTATCGTATATTCCCGAAGAACGGATGCATGACGGCGCCATTAAAGAATTTTCCGTTGCCGAAAATCTCATTTTGCAAGACCATATCCGTCCCCCATTCAGCCATGGCATCTTCTTGGATTTTAAGTATATTTCCGACCATGCG
>CAYZQQ010000013.1:0-21446 GCA_964480075.1 uncultured Anaerolineaceae bacterium | reverse complement strand
AATTCATCTGAAAACTCATCAAAAATCTCTTTAAGACGTTTTCGTAGTGAATATTCATTTCCATATTTCAGACGAGATTTTAGTGCGTTTTTCAAATCACTGTCCATATCATTTGGTAAAGCGCTAACTAAAATATCCTCGTATTTCTTATATTCTTTATATTCTAAGTATTTTCCCGAATAAGTTGATCTGTGGAAACTTTCTATTGCTTGCATTAAACTTAAGAACTGATGATGGATGTACATATTAGATTGATATAGGGAACTAAAAAAGAGATTATAAACATTGCGAAATTTGCTCGAATTGTGAAGCCAAGTTTCAAAAACTTGAGGATTTTCTACTTCAATGATTGGTAAAGTTATTAACATTTGGGATGGAAGTAATTTTTTTTGTGGAGAATAATGTGGTTGCTTGAAAAAAATATCAACTACTTGTATCACTGGTTTGTTTTTTGGGTTACTTTCTTTTTCAATTACTGCTTGTATTTTATTGAGATATATCGGTTTGCCAATCAATAAAGCCAGAAGATTTTTTATATCTGCAAACGTTTCCCAATACCAATCAAAAGATCGAGGTGTATTGGGTTTAACCTGTAAAAACCCTCTGTGTATCATAGATAGAGATTGATAACCGTCCATTGACAAATGCCATGAATAAGTAGTTTCTATTGTTGTGTTGAGTGAGGGAATTTTAAATTCAATTGGAGTTGGAGGGTTGTATAGGTATTTATGGGCATAATCCTCTTTATCAAATTCTGGTTTGCCAAAAGAAATTCTATTTATCCATTCTTCAAGATTTGTATAATTTACTTTAAATGATGAAAATAGAATTTGTTCTCTAGAAGTAAAATGAGCCCCAACAAAAATGTATTGACTGCTGAATTGCTGCGTAGAGATGCCTGGGGCGTTGAAAGATGCATTGGCTTGGATATTTTTCCACAATGTAATGATTTTCCCGTTCTGGGTCATACCCAAGATGAACTCTATTTTTGAGAAATGTCCAGTAACCAAAGACTGAAGTGTATCTCCAAATGTTCCGATTAAATTTAGTGAAATGGCTTCTTTGGAGAAAGATAGTATTCCTGCGACTTGGTTATCGGGATTATTTGGTAGCCACCATAGTCCTGTATATTCAAACTCATCTAATAAAGTATAGTCATCTTGTGTCATAGTGATATTTTCTGCAACCTTTGAATAATTTTCTCTCATGGGAAGAGCTTCATTTCTATTTTTCTCTTGCCACGGATATCTCGTTCACCACTAATCACCCGCTAATTCCCAAAAAACAGCTTCCCAATATTGTTGAACACCGTTTCCGGCTCGGCGATGATGCCCGTCAATACCAACCCGATGACGACGCACATCATGACGGATAAAATGATAATCGCTATCGCGGCGATTTTGAGCAAAAACTCGTCATTTCTCGATTGCTTTGCCATTGAATCCTCTTACTCCATATCATCATAGCCCTGAAATTCAGTTCAAGGCGAAACTGCTCCCACCACCGATTCCACCGTCACCGCACTTGCGAGGGCGACGCCGCCGCCGGTGCGACCGTCCGTCCAGCTGAAGCCGGCGAGTTGTGCGCCGGCGATGAACAGGTTTTCCGCAATTACCGAGCCGTCGTCTTGCACGGGGTTCATCCGCGCATTGACCCGCACGCCCGCTTCGGCGACGGGCTGCCCGCCGGTGAATTTCTGGGTGAACCATTGGTGGCGGTCGGAGGGGGCGAGCACAGGCAAGCCAAAAATCGGTTCGTGTGCCGAGCCGTTGAGCGCGGTATCCACCCCGCCGCCGAAGATGCTCCCCGTTGCCAGCACGAAGGTGTCGGCGCGGTGGGTGAGCAAGCGGCTGGCACTTTCGGTGCGGATGTGCGTGACCCGCCCGCCGGAAATTTCGCCGTCCACCACGTTGATGCCGAGCAGAAATTCGCCGCCGTTTGCCAGCAGATTCGCTTTCAACGCTTCAAATAATCGTCGCCCCGGCACGGATGGGGGCAGGGTGCTGATTTCGAACACTTTTTTCCCCAGCGCCGATTCCAAATCCGCCAAAACTTGCGGATGATTTTGCACCCCCAGCACGGCGGGAAACCCGATACGGCTGAATCCGCGGGTGTGCGGTTTCAGCACAGCCAGCACCCGTTGCCGAAAATCGGGACGGTCGAAGGCGTGCGCCAACTCGATGGGGGTGATGTTCATTTTGCCATCTGCCGGCGCGGGTAGGCGCAGCGAAACAACCTTTGCCCGCACGCCGAGCTTCTGTGCATTCAGATTTTCTGCCATCAAATCGGGGTAAAAATCGCGCAATTCCTCAAATCCCACCAGCAGCATACGCCCGCCGAGTTTTACATCCCCCTGTGCCAAAGATTGCGGCGCGAGCGCGGCAGGGTGAATTGCCCCCAGCGCGGTCGGCAGCCACAGATTTTTCTCTGTTTCGCCGATGTATGGCAGCCCGTGCGCGGCGGTGATGCGTTTCAGCGCCTCCAATCCACGCCGAATCGCGTCCGCGCCGGTGAGCCGGTATGGGTGCATGGGGCGCGAGGCGAGAAAATCGTCCAACGCAGCGAAGGGATTTTCGAGCGGTAATCGTGCGTCAATGGGCTGGTAGCCCAGCACGTCAATCGCGCCGGACGCGAGCGCAATCGCACCGATGCCGTGGGCGAGAAGTTTTACGTTTTTCTGTGCTTCTGCGAGAAGATTGGCGGACATCAGCCCGGAAAGCCCCGCGCCGATGACGATGGTGTCGTGTGTGTTCATGGTTTCAAGCCCCAAGTTTTAAGTTAGTGAACAATGAATAACGAATAATGAATAATTTTTGTAACTATACAGCATATCGCTTTAATATAATATTTTCACCCGGAAATGAATTTCCGAGCTCAAGGCGAACGCCAAACCTATATAGTGAATAATTGTTCACTTTTCATTATTCATTTTTCATTGCAAAATATCCTTCAGTTTCGATTTCCCCGATGCGGGGCAAAGTTGTGCCGCTCAATTCAGTGGGCAGTTTGTCCAATCCCAATAAGCCGAAATAGATGCCTTCATCCAGCAAAATTTGCCGCAACTGCCGACCCGCCAGCACGGGCTTGATGCCCTTCCAGCGTTCGTTGAGAAAATCCACCAGCGATTTGTCCGCCTCTGCCGCCGATAGACGTTTTTCGCGGTGCATGATGGCGGCGGTGCGATAGGTGCAAAATCCACCCTGACACGGCCCCATGCCGACGCGCAAATCGCGGCGCAGGTCGTTGATGATGTTGCCGGGCGTGTGCGCCAGTTCCGCTTCGATTTGCCCGCGCGTGACCAGTTCGCATTCGCAGATGATTTGCTCGCCCTTCGTTTCAGTTTCCACGGCCGCCAGCCGTTCCCCCAACGTGAAATAGCGGCGTTTTTCCGGCGGGGAAAGGACGGTGTCGGCGGTGCGGCAGGGGCGTTCCGTGTCGAGTTTGCGGCACACCAAATTGGCGGTGTGTTCCGCCATCATGCGGTAGGTTGTCCACTTGCCGCCGGTGATGGTCACGAACCCGTCCACGCCGTCCCGCTCGCTGTGGTCGAGCAGGGCGTGCCCGCGCGTCACTTCGCGCAGATTTTCCCCGGCGGTGGTATCCTGATAGAGTGGTCGCACCCCCGCCCACGCCCGCAGAGCGCGGAATTTTTTAAAGGAAGGGACGACCACTTCCCCCTGCGCCAGCATGGCTTCGACTTCCCAATCTTCGATGGGGTAATTATCGGGGTTTGGCACGCGGATGGATGTGGTTCCCACCACTGCCACCGAACCGACCGGTACGATGATGTCGCCGTCATTCGGTGGGCCACAACGGTTGATGACCGTGTTCACCATGCGGAAATTCATGGCGACCATCGTCCCTTTTCCGGCATACACCGTGACATCACAGCCCGCCAGCGCGGCGAGCCGCCCGCCCCACGCGCCCGCGGCGTTCACCACCATATCGGCGGAAATGGTCATCTCTTCGCCGGTGATGACGTTTTTCAGCCGCGCGCCGGAAACGCGATGACCATCTTTCAGTAGTTGCGTCACTTCGTGATACGTTTTCACCGTGCCGCCGAGCGCTTTGCCCGCTTCGGTGAGCGTGTTGCAGGCTGCCCACGTTTCCACACTGCCGTCGGGCGCCCAGAAAACGCGGCGCGCCTGTGGGGTGAGCAACGGTTCGCGGCGCAACGCCTCCGCCACCGAAATTTCTGCGGCGGGAATGCCCGCGCGGTGTGCGGCGGCAATCCATTGATCGGCAAAATCGGCGGGGTCAGCGGGGGTGTTGACGAAAAGCCCGCCCGTATCTTCCACGCAATGGGGAATAATTTTCCGTAGGATGGCGTTTTCGGCGGCACATTCTTCGGCGGCGGTAGGGTCTTTGACGGCATAGCGTCCGCCGCTGTGCAGCAAGCCGTGAAATCGCCCCGATGTGGCGTTCGACAGCGCACCCCGTTCCACCAGCGTGGTTTTGAACCCGCGCTGGCACAGGTCGAAAAAGACACCGCTGCCGGTGACGCCTCCACCGATGATGAGAATTTCGGTTGAGATTGTTCGCATAAGTTTATTCCTTGATAGAACACAGATGACACGGATGATACGGATTCACACAGATTTTTTCAGAAAATCAGCGGAAATCTGTTAAATCTGCGTCATCTGCGTTTTGCCATCCTTTTCCGGTTGTTGCTAAAAATCACCCGTTTGATTTGCGGTGATTTTCCAAAATTTAACAGTAATCCGATTTCGTGTTCAGTCGCGCGCAGATAATTGAGGAGTTGCAATTTATGCTCTTCCCGGATATTTTCGGACGCTTTCAATTCAAGGATGATTGTATCATTGACGATGATGTCGGCATAGTATTGCCCGACCATTTGTCCATCATAATAAACTGTAATTGGCTGCTGTTGCGAAATGTGGAAGCCGGCTTTTTGCAATTCTAATGCCAGCGCATTCTCGTACACTTTTTCCAAAAAACCGTATCCTAACGAATTGTAAACCGTGTAAAATGCGCCGATGATTTTTTCCGTCAAATGAGAATTATCCATAAGAATTCGTGTGAAGCGATGTGTACCTATTTTCAGAAATAACTGGATAGAACACAGATAACACGGATTTTTCAGATTTGCACAGATGAAATTTTAAAAAATTAGCGGAAACCAGTATTATCCGTGTCATCTGCGTTCTATTCTACGCCTCCACCCAATCAAACGTGCGGGTGACGGCTTTTTTCCACTGCCGATAAAGTTTTGTGCGGGCGGTATCATCTGCCGAAGGCTGCCACGTTTTGTCCATCCCCCAATTTTGACGCATTTCAGCGGTGTTCTGCCAGAAACCGACCGCCAACCCCGCCGCATACGCCGCACCGAGCGCGGTGGTCTCCGCCACTTTGGGGCGAATCACCGGCACGCCGAGCACGTCCGCCTGAAATTGCATCAGCAGTTCGTTGTGCACCATGCCGCCGTCCACTTTGAGTGCTTTCAGTTTCACGCCGGAATCGGTTTCCATCGCGTCCAGCACTTCGCGGGTTTGGAAGGCGGTTGCTTCCAGCACGGCACGCGCAAAATGCCCGCGATTAACATACCGTGTCAGCCCGACAATCACGCCACGCGCATCGCTGCGCCAGTAGGGGGCAAACAGCCCCGAAAACGCCGGCACGAAATAAATGCCGCCGTTATCGTCCACAGTTTGCGCCAGCGATTCAATTTCCGGTGCGGAATCAATCATTTTCAGATTGTCGCGCAGCCATTGCACCAGCGCGCCCGTAATGGCGATAGAACCTTCCAGCGCGTAAACAGTATCATCACTGCCAAATTTGTACCCGACGGTGGTGAGCAACCCGCTTTTGGACGGCACAATCTCCGTGCCGGTGTTGAGAATCATAAAACAGCCGGTGCCGTAGGTGTTTTTCGCTTCGCCGGGGGAGAAACACGTTTGCCCGACGGTGGCGGCTTGCTGGTCGCCCAAATCGCCGCACACGGGAATGCGCCCGCCGAACGGACCATTTTCGAGCGTGAACCCGTATCCGGCGGGGTCGCTGCTGGGGCGAATTTCGGGGAGCATGGCGCGCGGAATATCCAGCGCGGCGAGCAGATCATCGTTCCAGCGCGTGCCATCCAAATCCATCAGCAATGTGCGCGAAGCATTGGTCACATCGGTGATGTGTGCGCCGCCGTTGGTGCCGCCGGTCAAATTCCAGATAATCCAGGTGTCCATATTGCCGAAAATGGCGTCGCCGTTTTCGGCGTCGGCGCGCAAGCCGGGAACATTTTCCAACAGCCATTTGATTTTGGGTCCGGAAAAATAGGTTGCCAGTGGCAGCCCCGTCTGTGTCCGAAAGCGGTCCTGCCCGCCCGATTGCGCCAATTCCGTGCAAATTTTGTCGGTGCGGGTGTCCTGCCACACCAGTGCGTTGCGATAGGGTTTGCCCGTGTGCCGATTCCAGACCAAGGTGGTTTCGCGTTGATTAGTGATGCCCACGGCGGCGATGTCGGCGGCGGTGGCGTTGGCGGCTTTCAGCGCACCACGAATGACATCCTGCGTGCGCGCCCAAATTTCCAGTGCATCGTGTTCCACCCAGCCGGGGCGCGGATAAATCTGCGCATGTTCCAGTTGATGCATGCCCACCGGTTCGCCCGCGTGATTGAAAATCATACACCGGGTGCTGGTGGTGCCTTGGTCAATTGCGGCGACAACTTTTTTCATATGGTACTCCAATTTGTGGGGGATTTGATATGTGACGGGAGCCAAAAATTATCTGACTTTAAATTAAACCCTGTCGAATAGCTTCTGCTACCGCTTGTACGCGATGTGATACATTCATTTTATCCATAATATCCTGAATACGTTTTTTAATGGTGGCTTCGCTAAGGTGTGCTTTTGGGGCAATACTTTTGACCGTCCCGCCTTGCGAGAGTTCTCGCAATACTATCAATTCTTTTTCTGTCAATCCATATTTATACTGAGAAACACGTTTTGCCAGCAATTCATAATTGTGCAGCACACGGTCAACCAACGCCGGACTCAACAACCGTTCGCCATGGTATACCTGTCGAATTGAATCAGCCAGTGATTTTCGCGAGACATCTTTCAACAAATAACCATGTGCGCCAACCTGAAGCGCATCATTTAAGTATTCATCATCATTGTAGGTGGTTAAAATGATAACTTTTATGTCAGGATACGTATTGCGAATGCGCCGTGAAACTTCGATTCCATTGGGTGGGGGAATACGAATGTCCATCAATATCACATCGGGTTGTAAAGATTCAACCTTATCCATCACTGTTGCCCCCCGGTCTGCCTCTCCCACAATTGTGATGTCGTTATGAATTGAGAGAACACTGCGCACCCCCTGGCGCACAACCGCATGATCATCAACCAATAAAACACGAATAACGGTCATTTTTCACTCCCATATTCTTGTGAAACTGAACTGGGATTAGGTACGGTTAATGTGATTTGTGTGCCCTTGTTGGGAGCAGATTGGATTGAAAGTGTGCTGTTGATGATTTTTGCACGGCGTTTGAGGCCGCGCAATCCCAAATGCTGTTCCGGCAAGGTTTTTAGATTCTTGATATCCATGCCTGTACCATTATCTTGAATGGTAATAATCAAATTCTTTACGCCAAAGTCAAATGAAATAAAGGCAGATGTTGCCTGTGCATGTTTCCCAATATTGTGCAATGCTTCTTGCACAATACGATAAATGGCAGTTTCTTCCGATGGATTTAGTCGAAATACATTCCCCGATACAATTAATTCGCAAAAAATACCCACTAATTCCCGATAGCTTTCCAAATAGCGTTTTATGGTGGGTAGAAGCCCCATAACTGTAATTCCGGGGCTATGCAAATCATGAATAATGGAATATAATTCATCGTTGACTTGCTGCAATAAATGTTGAATGGATTGTATTTTCTCCGGAACATTGTCTATTTTATTTTCCAGAAAATATTCTGCCGCGTCACATTCATACAATGCGCCAATAACCAGTTGAGTTAATCCGTCATGCATATCAAAGGCAATGCGGTCGCGCTCCTCATCTTGTATGCGTGTCACTTCTTCCAAAAGTTGTTGCAGTTGGTTTGCTTTTTCTGTAATCTCTTCTCGGCTGGCATACAGTTCTGCGGTTCGTTCCTGTACCAGTGCCTCAAGCCGGCTGTTTAGGGTTTTTACTTCACCATATAATTGGGCATGGTGTATTCCAACGCTAATTTGACTGCCCAGTGATGCAAACAATTCAACATCTCTGTCTGAGAGTTGTTGTTTTGTTCCGCCAATAATATTTAAGATACCCAACGGCTTATTTTTGATGACGAGGGGAATAAAAATCTGTTCGAAATGTGTCTGGAGCGCGGTGCGATTCACCGGTAGAAATGCGGGTTCTTGAGACTGTATGGCCCGGTAACACCCGTCAATGTCCGGCGAAATAGATTTATTTGCCGGCGATTGACTCTCCCCTCGCTTCACGAGCCTATCGTTCTCTAATAAATAAATGGAAAACGATAGTTCAACAAAAACAAGCCCCAACGAACTTGTGACGGTATTACACATTTCCTCTAAATTCAGCGATTCATTTGCTAGCAATGCTATGCCCTGTAAAATAGTAATTTTGGCTATGTGCTGCTGAATAGTTTCATAGAGATTGGTGCGTTCAATGGCTACACTGGTTTGAGAGGCAATTGCATGGATAAAATCAATGTCACGAGGGTTCAGTTTTTCTTCTGATGTGGCATATAAATGTATTGCTCCAATGGGCTTATTATGTACAAGTATGGGGATGTATGCTGCGTTTTTAATGGGATAATTCTGTAAAACGGGGTCAGTGTTGGGCACAGAGGTGTCATCGTTGTGAAAAAAAACCGGTTCTCCTGTTTCAAATATAGTTGAAAACGGGGCATCCATAACCGACATTTGCTCCTGCACACGTATTCCGAGGCTGGTTTTCAGCAAAAGCCGGTTATTTGCTTCATCCAATAACCAAACATTACCCCACCTGAAGCAGGTTATTTGGAAAATTGTGGACAAGATGATGTTCAGTGTTTTATCAAACTCACCGGCTTTGTTGATGTGCGTTGCCAGCACATAAAGTGAGGTTAATTCTGTATTGCGCTGCGTAACTATATGGTGTGCGGCATCTTTTTCATGAATTTCTTTTTCTAACGAATGAATGACGATATTAATGATAATTGAGGAGAGGATGACAAGAAAAACATCTAAGAATACGGTGATATTCCATTCGTCATTGGGGTGAATTTTTACATGTTCAATTATTTCCCAAACCAGCATAATGCCAATTAACCCGCTGGGTATCAGCCATCGCAAATATTTGAGGGGGATTCTTGGAAAAATAGAAAAGAACTTCTTCAAGGCACGTATCATCCTTTAATTAATGAGATGTTATGGTTTATTATAGCAACACGCTTCTTGTATGCCAATTTACAAGAAGCGTGTTGCCGTACGATACACGCGTTGTATAATCAATGATTTCTAGTAACTGTTCAGCCATCGGTTTTAAAGATATACCGTTCGGCAGCATAAAGTATCATTGGAATTGTAGGGGCAGACCTGTGTGTCTGCCCAAAATAGGGCGAACACGCAGGTTCGCCTCTACAAAAAATATTGATGTTTCTTTTAACCATTTGTTATTTTATAACGCGGTTGAGTATATCATTGCGAGTGTAGCGAAGTTAAGGATGCCCTACGGGGTACAATCGCTGTGTTTAAATGATGGGGATTGTTTCAATCCTGTGGACTTCGTAATGACACCTGGACAGATACGATTTCTATTCAATAAGTACCAACCGACGGGTAACATAAAGCTGATATAATGCGCCATCACGTGCGCCAAAATACACATTTCCATCCGGGCCGACAACCACCCCGGAGCGCACATCGCCACTGCTCCCGCCGCCGAAAAATGGCCCGTCACCATTATAGGTGTTGGTGTCATAATGTCCCATATCACGGCCGGTTTCCCACCATAACCCCCACATGCTACCGGCGTTTCCGGCGCCCAGGCTGGTTTTGTTGGCACCAACCATTACAATGCCATCAACAACTGCCGGGGCCGATTTCACACCGCCCGGAATGAGCCGCACCCCGAAGGCGTTGTAGGCACTCCCCCCGCCGGGGTTGAGCGCTCCGAAATTTGGGTTCACTTTGTCGGCGGTTCCCGCTCCATCGCTATCCACATTATCCCAAATGGAAAATCCATCCACCGCATCCAACGCATAGACACCGGAATTATTGCCACCAAAGACGATATTTCGGTAAATAGCCATATCACTGCGGTGATTTTGCGCGCCGGTATCTTTGCGCCACAACCGCGCACCGGTAATGGCGTTGTAGGCATACAGAAAATTATCGGTGGGGTTGGCATAGACGCGCCATTCATCCGGCGTGCCATCCCGATTGGTATCTATCTTCGCAATTGCGTTTGAATTTCTGTCAGATGGTACGGCGGGGGCAACATAATCATCCAGCACATCATACCAAACTCTTTCTCCTGTGGCTACATTAATAGCGAAAATGTACGGTGAATTGGGATACGAGCCACCGGCTCCTTCTTCGAAAAATATATTCTTCAAATCTTTGTTGTTTCCGTCCGGCCAACTAATCCAAACACGGCTAATACGTTTGGCGGCGGCATCTGCACCATGAAAAATCGGCAACGTCATTTGTTTCCCATTAAAACTTAAACTTAAGGTTGAAGTAATTGTGCCGCCGCACGCCGAGTTATCTGCCGGTGATAACGTCAGCACATCCGCGCCGCAGCCATCAAACCACACCTCAATATTGTAGTTTCCGGGATTGGTGTCGGCATTCTTTTTGAAATCAAACACGAGACCTTTCTGCGCATTGGGAACAATCTCGCGCTGTACCGTTCGTTCTCCTGCCGCAAAGGTATAATCAAGCGGAGAATTTCTACTCCCATTGTCCCATATCCAACTATTTGTGCCGCCCCCATTTCCGTTGTTTCCGAATGCGGCTGCATACAAGACACCTTGGCTATATCCGGCGGTGGTAAATGCAGCATCTTTAGCGAAATTCACGGTGCCATAGATGGGGCCATAGACCCGTGTGCGGCTTAAGGCTAACGAGTCGTTATTGGTGGTAATCCACGATGTGGTATTGGAGGCAATGGGGGTTGACCGCCACAGAATCGCCCCCGTTTCAGCATTATAGGCATACACATTTCCCCCGTAGGTCGCGTTGAAGATAACGCCGTCGTACGTTGTGCCGCCAATGGTGATTGCTCCGCACGAATATGTCGGGGATGAACGGTATTTCTGGCTATTGCTTTCAAATACATCAGAGCTAATGCCGGGAGTATCCCAAACAATGCTGCCATCCCGTGCATCCAACGCATATTCATGCCCATTGTGCCCAGCCACAATCACCATTGGATACCCTTGGTTGGCGACATTAATAACGGCTGGGTCATCCAAAAAATATGGTGAAGACCGTACCATTGTGTTCAATGGTTGATACCACAAGGTGCTGCTGATAACGGTGTTAAAAGCGAATACGCCGCCGGTGCCCGGCCCGCCACCATTGGTGCCGATATAGGCGATAGTTTGTCCGTTGGCAATAGATGGGTGCATCGCTACCGCCGGAGTTGAACGGTGATTTTCCATGTCACCATTTAATCCCCACCGGAAACCCCATTGATACCCCAACTTAAAATCGCCATTGGAGGCAATATTATAGGAATTTGACCAACTGCCGTCCTGGTACCCCGTGCGACCGCAGCCTCCACGGAACATACTCCAAGTTTGGTCAGATGCCATTGAGGTTGCAAATACCGCCGCATGCGAATGTATTTGCGCGGTATTCATCCCCAATATAGGCAAGAAAAAGAGCTGCTGCTGCCTGTAAAGATCTACGACAATCACATCATTATCTACTTTGTTTTTGCCAAACTGAATATCAATGGTGGTGTTGCCCCCCTGAGAAACATCACTCACTCCGTTAAGATACAAATACTGCATCGCTTTTTCTTGGGCAGGAATGGGGAGCGTTAACTCTCTTCCCCCGGCAAGGGCGGCTGCATCAGCTCGCGCATCCAGTAAACTCTTTTGTTGAAACAACATGCCGCCATCAACTGCCAGCCCAACCACCGAGATGAGACCGACCATTACAAATGCGATGAGGATAATGGACTGCCCGGCTTCCAATATTTTGTTTTGAAAAAAATGGCGAATGGTCATAAAAGCACCTTTGATAAATTATTCCCCGATAATGCGCATGGCCGTATATGAATATAATGTGATTCCGTTTGGTGCTACGACAGTTAATCCGATTAACGGATAATGATGGTGATAATATTCAACAACAATAAGCTTGTCATTGTTGAGTGTGACACCTAAATCCACAGACATTTGTGTCACAAGCGAACTCAGATTGACACAGGTAAATTTTGAAACATCGGGGCCCGATTGATTATCTGCCGGCCAGTTACCTTTTTGGATGGCGCAACTGGCAATAGCACCGGTCGCATCCGTGGTAACAAACGAGGTAATGACTGTGTCATCGACACTGGTGGGCGCCAAAAAACCTGCAGTGGCGACACGGTTGGTACTGCTGATAACAATTGTGCTCCATTCATTGATGGTTTTAGGGAGTGAGCGCGACTCTTTGGATGCGACACGCGCGGATTCTCTGGCAACATAATGAACCGTGTTTGCCGCATACAGGTAATATGACACTTCTACCAAACCCAGAAAAAGAAGCAACAACATCGGTAGCGTGAGGGCTAACTCTACCATACTTTGCCCGCGTGGATTTCTGCGGGTGGGGCGAACATCGGATAGTGTATTGGAGCGAACCTGATTGACAAACATCTTTATCACCGT
Organism: uncultured Anaerolineaceae bacterium; assembly: GCA_964480075.1. Taxonomy (GTDB): domain Bacteria; phylum Chloroflexota; class Anaerolineae; order 4572-78; family 4572-78; genus JANTHQ01. Next base: position 8,605 of record CAYZQQ010000013.1, on the reverse strand, counting down.
TAGTTCATCAAATTTAGGGCATTGACGTAAAACAACATTGTCGGTTTACCCGGAGATATGACGCCCATAATACGCCATTCCGCGCCCCCGTTTTCAGCCTGATGTAATTGAATGTGTATATTGGCATGCGGATAGCTGTTGAGAAACGTTTGTCCCCCATTTTGTAAAAATGTTTGTATTGCCTGCGGGCTGTCAACCTGCCAGGTATTGTTATCAATAAATTTTGGCGCAGTGTCAGTATCATTCGTTTGATTTATTTGAACAGTTTTTCCCACCACAGAAAGGGTGCGGGTTTGATGTGCGGATGGCGAGTAGAAATATAAGACCCAGTTGGTTTTGCCACGCAACAATTCCGGGCTTGCCGGTTGCCGCCAGACGGCTTCCACGCCGGTTACAACAACATCATCGTGCCAAGCCTGCGCTTTAGGTAGAGCAAGCCGGTATGCCTCCTGTCCCGTGGTTAAAGCATTCAAATACGTTTGCTCTTCGATGACCGTTGTGGTTGCAACGTATTCCCGGTACAATATGCCTCCAACCGCCAGAGCTGCCATCGCAAACAACAAAATTGTTCCCAATAGAGCTATCCCTTCAATGTTTTTGTGAGGTGATTGTGCTCCGGCTGTCATTTCTTAAAACCCTTTCATGACTATTGGCAGAAAAACTATATGCAGAAAATGGACATATTGAACAGTCAGCGTTCCGTTCACCTCTTCTTCCCAAACAATGTGAACGGTGTTTTGGTTGTCTACAGCCAATTTCGGAAAGCGAGAATATGTATCACTGGTTTGGGAAAGGTTTACCGGCGTTCCCCACGTTGTGCCATTATTGAAGGAACGTGTATAAAAGACATCTTCTTTTCCATTGGTATCATAGATGTTATTGTGCCAGACCACATATACCGCAGAATCGGCAACAGCTATATCCGGCGAAACATATCTGGGAGACGTATCATTTGCACCGACAGCTTGCGCCGTAACCAACGTCGGGGTACCCCATGTGGTCGGTGCGGATGTTCCGGCACTGTTGTTGGTGGAATGGGTGTAATAAATATACTGTTCACTGCGGCTCACATAACTGACCCATACAACGTGAACGACATCGTTGGAATCCACCGTTATTGCCGGACTCGCAGTGTCGGTGAAGTTTGCCATTGCCGAAATATCGGTGGGCGATGTCCATGAAATTGTGTTGCCTGACGGAACGCCCTTCATATAATAAATGATGCCGTCGTTGGCTGTTTTATTTTCTTGCCAAACAACATGTAAATTATTTTTGCTGTCAGAATCAATCGCCATATACTGCGACCCCACGCCGAGACTATTAGTATAAATGGCCGTGGCGGCGGGCCAACTCCCCACACTCGCAGATTTTCTGGTGTAAAAAACATTGTGCGGGGTAATAAAGCCGGTCTTGTTGCCCGGCATTACCACGTGGATGACGTTATTTGTATCAATGACAACATCATGCGTGGATGGGGCGTTTGTCACCGATGGCGCAATGGTGATGGCAGTGGTGTTGCCAAGTTGTGTTTGGTATGTGACGCTGGTTCCGTCTGTATCTTCATCCCAAATTATCTGGATGGCGTTGTTTCGGTCGGATGCCATAATGGGGCGCAATGAATTTGCCGTTGAAGTGAATACCCATGTTGGCGTTGACCAGTTTGCCCCCGATGATTTCTGACTGAAGAACACATCTCGGGTGCCTCCGGTTTCATTGGCTTGTTCCCATGCAACAAAAACGCGGTTGTTTGCAGTTACGGCAACAAAGGGATGGGTTGCATCGCTGGCGCTGTTTGAAAGGGTGATTGCCAGACTGGTAACGCCAAGACTGTTCGGAGTCCATGCTACCGCCCGATTATCCGTAATCCATTGCGAAACAATCAGTAACCCCGCTATTAAGCTTGCAACACAGATGATTTTTCTCATGGTCAAAATCACAATTTTCGGTAACGAAATTAAACACTCACCTGCGAAACGGCTTGTGCGGCAGACCAGATGTCATCCAGACTGCCTGCAAAATTCCCGGCAAACGCAATAAGCGCAAAAGCGCCGATACCGGGCAGAAATATCAACGGCAGAAATATAAAACTGCCCGCAATACAGCCTGCTAGTTTTACAAAAACCATTTCCCTATGCGGGAGTTCATTGACGGCTACCGTAAACTGTCCGCGGGTTAGGTTTGGCGTGTACCCCAGCAACAGATAAGCCAACCCATGCGCCCCTTCATGCACCACAATCGCAAGAATAATTGTGATGGCCAGTTGCAGAACGGAAGTAAAATAGATGGTAATGATGCCGCCCAGTGTTCCGATTGAACCGAATAAAAATTCGCCGGATGTGTTTTGCGGAACCAGATACATATTTCCTAGTTTTACAATCAGGAAAAACAATCCGACCCCTGTAACCCACAATCCAACGGTGGGCGCTTCTTTTCGCCCTGCCGAAGACACACGAGAATGGATAGCTCCAATTTGAACGGTGGGTTTATTAGTGGATGCCGAGTCTATCATTTGAATAACCTCCTGAGTTTTTGAATTTTCTGATAATGGCTGCAAGGATATCAATGTAGAATTAATGTGATATAGGGTGTCATTGTGCCGGATGTTACCGTCACATTCGGCACCAAATCCGTATAAACAACATTATTCACCGTGGCCGAGGCGTAAATTTCATAGGTCCCCGGCGGAACGGCCATTCCGAACGAATAATTGCCGGATGCGTCTGACGTGGTTGTCCCCGACGATGCGCCGCCGCTGTACGCTACCGATACGTGTCCGACGGGCACTAAATCTCCGCTCATCAGCAACCATACGGACCCGCTGATGCCGCCCGGATTGGGAACCGGGGTCGGTGTGGCGGTGGGTGTGGGTACCGGTGTCGCCGGAGTATTTACCGTAAGAGTGACCGGGCCGGAGACATTGTTGGTTTCATTGCTTTCCGAAATTTGCGCCCAACTGTCAGCTTGTGCAAAAAGTGAATATGTACCGGTTTGGCTTAATCCGGGGTGTGTGAATGTGACGGTGATTTGGCTTCCGGAAACAAGCGTGTTAATTCCGACGCGCGCGTACCCGGATTGGTTGTTCCCCGGGGGCGCGGGGGTGGGGTTGATGTAGAAATCTACCCACGACAAACTACTGACATCGCCCAGCCCCTGGTTTGCCACCACCACCGAGATGCTGAACGGCTGGCTGGCATAGATACTTAACGGGGAGAGAACATTGATGGCGGTAACTACCAAATCTGATTTCACTGGCGTTGGCGTGGCGGTCGGGGTTGATGTCGGGGTGAACGTGGGGGTTGGGGTGGGTACGGCGGCTCCCGCCCCGGCAATATTCACACACACCGACCCGATGGCTTTGCCTCCTGGAAAATCCACCGTCAATGTATTTGTATCAGCGATGTTGACGCTTGAGCCATTATAATTATAGGAACTGGTATCGCCGGTAACCGAATTTATGTCCAACAAGTCCATGGCGGTCGGAATAACGAGCGGACCTTTATAGCTGTATTGTTTATTGCCGTTGTATTTGATTTCAATTTTATCAATTTGAACGCTACCGCCCGATTTTTTAAATTTGATTTTATATTCCCATTTGTTCCCGTTTGATGACTGAATTTTAATTTTTAATTCATCTTTATCACTCACCCCGGTAAAATTACTCAGCGAGAATGTACTGATGCTGGCACTGCCGGGAATATTGTTTTGCACATAGGTTGAGCTAATGCAGATGGGGACGGCCGTTGCAGTTGGCGTGGCTATCGCCGTCGGAGTAACCGTGGGGGTTATGGTTGGCGTGGCTGTCGCACCGCTGGTAACCGTAGCAGAATCAGAGCTATTGCCCGCAGTCCCCACAATAATATGCCCGGCAACCAATGCCGTAACCACCGCCGAGAATGTCCCATCAAGTTGAACCGTAGCCGTGCCGATAACCGGCGTCCCGCTAACGCTAAAATCGCGCAGGGTCACAGTTTGCCCCGGTTCCCCCGTCCCGGTCATGAGTGTGTCTCCGGCAATCAGGGGTTTGTATAGCGCCAGCGGTTGTGGGGTTGCGGTGGCTGTAGGGGTGGCTGTAGGGGTGGGCGTGGGTGTTGAGGTTGCGGTGGCTGTATTTGTCGGTGTGATGGTGGCTGTGGCAGGCGTTTGATTGGCGGTGGGGGTGGCGCCGGGGGTGGCTGTGGCTCCCGGAGTTGGCACGGGGGGCATAGTGGCTGTGGCAGTGATGGTTCCGGTGGGGGCGCTGGTGGATATAACATAATAATACGCTCCCGGCGATGTATCGAATGCCTCCGTTTGCGCGGTCATTTGTCCTGTAACATGTACCACTCCCCCAAACATATCTTTAATCAGTGGTGTCAATAGTGGAACGTTGTAATGAACCGTCACTGTCACAACGTCTTGACCTGAACCGAACGGTGCGCCACCGTCCGGCGGATCCAGAACAACATCATAATAATAGGGGTCGCTTTGATGGGTGTTCCATTCAGCCGCTGCCGTGTCTGTATCTGTGATACGGCGAGTCTGAGACAAACCGACGCCCGCGATGTGGGTTTGAGTGATAATCGAAGATGGTCGGTTAGCCCATACCTCTCCCGGGCTATTATTGCCGGGAATATTGTCATCATCGCTGATTAAAATATGTTGTCCCGTGATGGCATAATGCACACCTTCTCGCGCGGCTTCCTGAACGGTCAAGTAGCCTTGAACTATCCGTCCAAATTCAAATAATCCCCACAGTATGAGCAATAATACCGGGATAACCAGCGCAAATTCCACCAACCCTTGCCCATAATGTCGGAATACCCATGCTTTCCTTCGTTTGGAAAAATCAGTGCGGTTCATTTTACCTCATCAGGCGCATTTAAGGGGTGAATTTCAATGGGGGAAGATGATGTGTTTCCAACCAGCAATATTTGATTGCGCAACTCAACCAGTGCCCGCCGGATTTCATCCAATTCTTCCTGATGAACACGTCTGTATGCTTCCAATTGTTGCTCTAACCTGAGCAGGCTGAACACGTAATCGATCATAGCGCCTCACAATTCTACTAATGAATGTGTCAGTATTCCATGCTATTGTTACTGTAGCATAATATTTGGCGCAATGGAATACCCAAACGTACCCGATTGGCTATCCATTCGGATATGTTCCGGCAAAAAATGGGTGGATTTGTGGTTGGGAAAACGGAAAAAGGGGCGTGTTACGGTAGTTTGGCTGATCCAGACGACGACACCCGCACCAAAAGCAACATCGCAATCATCAGCCCGCCAAAAATAGCGAGCGCCGCGCCCACGCCGAAGGCGTCTGCCAGCGCGCCGAGGATCGGGGCGAGCGCCGCCATCAAAATGGTGGTCAGTTGCGATTCCACTGACAGCCCGGATGCCATCACCTTTGAGTCAATCTGGTCGCTAATGAAGCCGACATTCATCGGGCGGCGTACATTTTGCAACAGATAAAATCCCAGAAAAACGACAATGGAAACGATAGCCCAGTGTTCTTGCGCCGCCAGCCCGGCGATGAGCAGAAAAATCCCGCCGAGCAGAAATGTGCCGTTGATGGCGCGTCCCAAATCGGCAAACCGGCGGCTGAACGGCGCGGCATTCCGCGAAGCGACACTGGTGAGCAGGAAAATCACAAAATAGACCACGCCAATCAGCACCGCCGAGCGGCGGGTGTCATCCAGCGAGACGAACAGCGGCAGCGCCAGCGCGTATGCCTGCAAAATCGGTTGCAGATAATCTTTGGTGCTTTTGAAAAAGCCCATAAACCCGGCGCTGTTGCCAATGGCGCGCAGGGCATTCGGCTGGGTGAACATCGCGCCAAATGCCGCCAGCGTCTCTTTTGTCTGGGCGGATAGACTCGCCCGCGAGCGGTCGGGATTCTGTTCCCCGTCCAACGCTTTCGGGTAGGTCATCAGATTGAATAAATCCAGCACATACGGAATGATGGCTGCCAAAAACATATAGCGGTAATTGCCGGTGTAAAACACAATCGCCGCGGCGATGAGCGAGTTGACCGCCGACCCCATCTGCGATGCGCTGCGGGTGTGCCCGTAATAATCCACTTTCAGATGCGCCAGATTGTTTTGTTTCAGATATTCCAGAATCAGCGCTTTGTGTGTGCCGGAGCGGAACGCCTCGCCCGCGCCGAAAAAAACCATCGCCAGCGCGAAAAGGTAGAAATTGGAGAAGGCGTAAAAAATGATAAACGCCACAATATACGCCGCAAACGCCATCACCATCGATTTTCGCCGCCCGAAAATATCGGCGAAAACCCCGGTGGGAATTTCCAGCAGGTTGGTGGCAATATCGCGGATGGCATACAGCAGCCCAATCTGGGTGAAGGATTGCCCCGCTTCCCGAAACAGCAAAATCAGAAACGGCTCGAAAAAACGCAGGTTTTTCAGAAAACCGTACGCCGAAAAGCGGTAGAACATCACATCTTTTTTGAAGGGTGTTGCCATACGCGACTCTATTCGCTTTCGTCGGTATCAGCCGGAAATTCCGGCTGTTTTTGGGCGGATAGTATGGCCGCATCGCGCCGTTTTCGCCGTTTTAGATACACCCAACGCGCCAGCGCCAATGGAATGAGCAGGATAATCAGCGCGGGAATGCCACAAATGGCACCCCAAATAAGCGTGTCGCCGAGATTTTGCAACGCGGAAATGAGGGTGCTCCACGCTTCTTGCACGGTGCGACCCGGTTGCCAGCCCAGCACTTCGATATCGGGTTCCGGCTGCACTTCCGGCGTGAGGTTCACGGTGATGGTCGCCAGCGACGACATATTTTCCAGATAGCGCAACTGTCCCGCCAGACTTTCGATATCGCCGCGGACGGTGGTCAATTCGCGCTGAACTTTCAGCACATCATCCAGCTTTTGGCGGGTCATATCCGTGTCGAGCATTTTTTGTAAAGCGGCTTCCGTCACTTCCAAATTCGCTTTGCGCGCCTGCAAATCCACATATTCCGCCGTCACATCCTGCGAGCCGGTTTCCTGTCGCAGGGTTTTGCCCAATGTTTGCAAATCGTTCATCGCGGCTTGATAATTTTCTGCTGCCACGCGGATGGTCACACTGCCCTGCAAGCGTGATTGTGATTCATGCAATTCAGACCCCGCAACAAATCCGCCATATTGCGCCGCTAGCGCGGTGATGTCGTCCACGGCAGTCATCACGTCTGCCACGCGCAAATCAACGCTACCGGTATAGATGATGACCCGGTTTTGGGTGGCGGCTTCGAGGTTGGTGGTGGCGGCATCGCTGTTTGCACCGGGGGCGGATGGTTCATTGGCGACGGCATCGTTGGCGGAAAATGATTCGGCGGCGGGGGCTTCCATCGCGGCTTCTCCGGCGACTCTTTGGCTGGCAGCCGGTGTGGCGGATGTGCCACATGCCGCCAGCATCAGCGCCAGCACGGTTAGCAGGGCGGGTAACATCCATCGGGAAAATCTATTGCAAGCCATTTTGCTCTCCTTTTTGGCAATATATGGGCATACACACAAAAAACGGATGGCACACGGATGGAGCGGATGACACGGATTCACACGGATTTTAAAATCAGTGAATATCCGTAAAATCTGTGTCATCTGTGTGCTATTTTTACTGATTTTTCAAGACACTGCGCACCCTACGCAAACACCGCCATCACTCCATGCGACCATGCCAGCAGTTGTTCATCCGCGCCGAAAAGCCCGACCAATTGCACACCGAGCGGCAGTCCGTTGGGCGCGATGCCCGCCGGAACATTCACCGAGGGCAGCCCTGCTTGCGTCCACGGCAGGTTCATCTTTGGGTTGCCCGTTGCGCCGATGCCTTCGGGCGCGGGTCCCGGCGCAGAGGGCGCAATCCACAAATCAATCCCTTCGGTTTTCATCTGCGTCTGAATGGCGGCGCGGAATTCTTTTTGCCCCGCGCGGAGCAGTTCCAGCGTTGCGTCATCCACTGCCAGCCCTTCTTCCACCAGTCCGGCAGTGCGGGGGCGGTACAATGCTTTGTATTTCGGATAGAGGTCTGCATGCTCGCGTGCCATCTCCGCCGCCATCAATTTCTGGTGGCGCTGGGCAACCGTTTCAATATCCAGCAGGGCGGGAATGCGTTTGACGGTGTATCCGGCAAGCTCCATTTTTGCCACATGGGTTTCAAACGCCGACAGCGCTTCCGGTTCCGCTTGCTTCAGATAGGGTCCCTCCGGCACACCAAGGATTGGTTTTTCTGCCGTTTCAATGGGCTGCCAGTTGTCGCATACGATGGACGCGGCGAGTTCCATGCCCGCCACATCCTGCGTGAACAGCCCCACATGGTCGAGCGAGCGCGAGACATACAGCACGCCTGCGGAATTGATGCGCCCGTAGGTGAGTTTAAAGCCGAATACGCCGCAGAAGGCTGCCGGACGCACCACCGAACCGATGGTCTGCGTGCCGGACGCCAGCGGCATCAATCCCGCTGCGACTCCCGCTGCCGAACCGCTGCTGGAGCCGCCGGGGGTATGTTTCAGATTGTGCGGGTTGCGGGTGGGCCCCGGCGCAAAATACGCAAATTCGGTGGTCACGGTTTTACCGAGCACAATTGCGCCCGCGGCTTTAAATTTTGTCACATAGGCGGCTTCCGCAC
>CAYZQQ010000012.1:0-21557 GCA_964480075.1 uncultured Anaerolineaceae bacterium | reverse complement strand
TGTGTTGCAATTGTGGCGTGCGCAGATGGACAACCTCCCGCGCCAAATCGCTCGATTGACGACGGTCTATGGCTGATAGCGAATCGTCACGCCCCAAGGTTATCACCGAATCAATGTGGATTTCATCGGGCGTAAAAAGATAAATGAAACTCACTAGCGCGTTGGTCAAATTTCGGGTAACAGTCAGTATCGTTTGCAGGGTTTCACGCAGATTTAAAGTGCGGTTGATGGTTTGCCCGGCTTCTACCAGCGCTCCCAATTCATCCAGCCGCCGCGCTTCCTCATACAAACGGGCATTCTGCATGGCGATGGCGGCTTGATTGGTGAGCATTGGCAGAACTTGCCGGTGCGCCAGCGGAAATGCATGGGGACGGTTTCCCACAAGTATCAGCGCTCCCAGCGGAATATTGCTGGCAACCAGCGGGGCAATAATTAGCGCGCGCGGTTGGTTTTTCGCATCCCATGTTGGATTGTAAGTTAGCGCGGCGATTTTCAAATGAAGCTCAATTTCAGCTGCCGGAACGGGCGGCTCATTCAACGGTTCGCCGTGCCGATTGACTCCCACAAATGTCAGGTCGGCGGTGATATCCGGACGGTAAAAAATGCCGACTTGTTTGGTGTGCGGCATCAGTTTTTGAGTGGCTTCCAGAATTGTTTGCAAGACATCATGTTGGTTCAAAACCGTGGTAATGTGTTGTCCCGCCTGCATCAGCGCATTGCGCACATCTAGTTGCTGGCGTTGATTTAGCGCCAAACTGGCGTTTACCAGCGTGGCAGAAATGTGATTTGCCAACAGCTCCAATCGCTGACCGGCATCGGGGAGCAGGTTGGTATGATGAAACACCCACAACACTGCTTTTGCCAGTTCCGGTGCCACATCCAGCTCAATGGCAGCGATGGGCGCAGCAGACGGCGCAGGGGTGATATGGAAACAATCGGGCGATAGCACCCGCAATTTCTCCCCGGACAGTTTCCCACAGGATAAAACACGAGTCAGATGAGCCAGTTCGGTGATAGATTGCGAAATGGTTGTCTGCCATTGGGGATTGGTTTGCACCGAAAATACGTGTCGGGCGGGGTCGGATGGTTGGAGAAACACGGTAATAGCCGTATGGAGCCGTAGGGTATCGGCGATGATGGCGACGATTTCGGCGAGAGGCAAATGGTCTTCCCCCGAAATATGAGCCAACCGATTGCTGGCGGTGAGCATGTGTTGCAACTCGGTGCTCTGTGCTTCGAGATTTTCCATCATCGCGCCGCGCTCACGTTTTAACCGGCGATATTCCAATGTGTGCTGAACGCTGTTAAGGAGTTCCGTTATTTCAAACGGTTTGGACAGGTAATCGCACGCGCCGTCGCGCATCGCAGTAATGGCGGAATCCAGCGAGCCGTGCGCGGTAACCAAAATCACTTCGGTGGTGGGCGATTGTTCTTTTACCGCCGTTAACATATCCAACCCCGATATATTGGGCATAACCAAATCGGTGATGAGCAGGGCGTATGGTTCTGCTAAAATTTTCTGTACCGCTTCAACGCCGCTGGCTGCCACATCAACGGAATACCCGGCTTTGGTCAGGGTTCGTTGGATTAGCAGGCGCACCGGATACTGGTCATCAACAACCAAAATGCGTGAATCTGTGTCCATTTCGATGATATTCCTTTCGAGTAAAGCCACCTGTTAAAGTGAAACACAGTTATATGGAGATGTCAAGCGGAAACAGAGGGGGCGTGCGTAAATTATACGTAAAGAAAATGCCCAAAGTGTGGGGCGGGGGTGAGAAATTATTTATTGGCGATGGTATATCCGTGACGTGGGATGGTTAAAATGTATTTCGGGTTGCGGCTGTTCGGTTCAATTTTAAGCCGCAGGTTGCGAATGTGCATCCGCACCAAATCGGGACTGCCGGTGTCGCTGGGATAGTCCCACAGTTCGCGCAACAACCGTTCGCCGCTGAAAACCTGATTCGGATGGCTCATTAAATGGTACATCAAATCAAATTCAACCGGCGTGAGCAAAACAGTTGTTTCGCCGGTACTCAGTTGGTAATTTTGGCAATTCAGTGTCAACTCACCAATATGCCACTCTTCCGGAGTCTCATCGGTTGCCTGAGTTTCTGCCAACCGGCGCAGGATTGCTTTTACGCGGAGTTGCAGTTCGCGCACGTCAAAGGGTTTGGTCAGATAGTCGTCGGCGCCTGCTTCCAACCCGACAATTTTGTCTTCAATGCGTCCTTTAGCAGTTAAAAACAAAATGGGGATGGTTTTAAAGTTGGGGTCTCGGCGTAACTCATTGCAAAATTGAATGCCATCCATACCCGGCATAATAATATCCAAAATAATCAAATCGGGTGTTGCGCGCCGAATAATTCTTAGCGCTTCGGTAGCACTGTTGGCAACGCGGATCTGATAATCTCGTCGGAGGCTCAATTCAATACTTAACGCAACGGGTTCTTCATCATCAACAACCAGAATATTTTGCATCAGCACGGTACCCTTTTCTGAATAGAAAATTCAAGACAAGTATGAAACATAATTGGTTCAACGGGAATTTAGGGGGCGCGAGAAAATAATTACCGGGGGCAGGCTCGTGTGTCTGCTCCGACCCTCTAAAACTCGAAAGACATTATTATGCAAATGATTGTAATGGTCTTTTGGAAATTTGACAAGCCGCCCTACCATAAGAATACACGGTGAGTGAGAAGGGGGGTAGAGAAGGGAGAAAACACATGCATTTATACTTAACCGCACCATAAATGAACATCATAGATTGAATTTTCGGTGGCGTTGGTAGGGACAACCCTGCGTTTCCACCCTCTGTAGGGGCAGAGTATTGCTCTGCCCCTACCCCAAATTATTGAGAAAATACCATATTTGCGACAACCATAGCACCGAATATGTTTAGAAACACTCACAACAAATTTGACACATTGATTTGAATTGCATAAATTACCCACTGCTTGCCACACGGATAACCGGCAACGCTTGACAATGTTAAAATTATTGTGGTATGCTGGCTGACAGTGTATGCGCCCGGCGATACATACCGGCACAGAAAGGAATATCGTTGAACCCAGACCTTCCCTTTTGGATTGGCTTTAGTCGAATCCCCGGTATTGGTCCATCACGGTTTAAAAAACTGGTAGACTATTTTGGCAGCGCTCGTGAGGCATGGCAGGCAAATCCGGGCGAGTTGATGGCAATCGGTTTGGATAAACGTTCCATTGTCAGTGTGACAACCGTCCGGCAGAAAATTGATTTGGATGCGGAACTGCGCCGGCTGGAAACACAATCCATCACCGCATTAACGTGGAACGATGCCGATTATCCTCCGCTATTGCAGTCGATTTCCGACCCGCCGTTTGTGCTGTATGTGCGCGGCGCGCTGCTGCCACGTGATGAATGGGCGGTGGCAATTGTTGGCACGCGCAATGCGTCAATTTATGGCAAAGAATCGGCGCGAATGCTGGCGCGCGGACTGGCGTCCGGCGGTGTCACCATCGTCAGCGGGTTGGCAATGGGTATTGATACACAGGCACACCGCACTGCCATTGAGGCGGGCGGACGTACCATCGCGGTACTGGGGAGCGGGGTGGACATTATCTATCCCCGGCGAAACCGAGATTTGGCAACGAAAATTATCGAAACGGGAGCAATCGTCTCGGAATTTCCGGTGGGAACCAGACCCGATGCCGGGAATTTCCCGCGCCGCAATCGCATCATCAGCGGGTTGAGCTTGGGGGTCATAATGGTAGAAGGCGCGGCACAAAGTGGGGCGCGCATCACCATCAATTATGCGCTGGAACAGGGGCGAGAAACTTTTGCCGTGCCGGGAAATATTTTAAGCCGGGGCAGTGAGGGACCCAACCGGCTCATCCAACGGGGGGCAAAACTGGTTACGGGTATCGGCGATGTGTTGGAAGAGTTAAACCTCACCATGGTTGCCGAACACGCCGAAGCGCAGACCATCATCCCCGACTCGCCCATCGAAGCGGCAATTCTGGCGCAGCTCTCGGCGGAACCTATCCACATTGATGAGCTGGGGCAACGCACGGGCATCAGCGCGGCAGAACTTTCTGGCACGCTGACGATGATGGAATTAAAAGGACAGGTGCGGCAGGTAGGCAATATGCATTACGTGCTGGCACGATAACGAATAAACTGAAGCTTTTTTCGGAGGGAATTTTGCACATTTTAATTTTAGCCGGGGGTGTGGGGTCAAGATTATGGCCTCGCAGTCGGCAAGCGGCGCCGAAACAATTTTTAGACCTGACCGGCGGCGAAACGATGATTCAAACCACCGTGCGGCGGGTGTCGCCATTGGTTTCGCCGGAACATATTTTTGTTGCCACCGGCGAACGATATGTGTCGCTGGCGCAGCAACAATTGCCCATGCTGCCGCCCGAAAACATTATCGGCGAAATTAGCGGCAAAAATACCGCGCCCGCCATCGGTTTGGGCGCATTGCACATTGCTCGCCAAAATCCGCAGGCAACGATGGCAGTGCTCACCGCCGACCATCTCATCCCCGATGAAACCGCTTTTCGCGCGGCGCTGCAAGCGGCAGAAGCTGTGGCGCAATCGGGAAGCCTTGTCACGCTGGGCATCACGCCCACCGGCGCAGAAACGGGATACGGGTACATCCATCGCGGCGAAACCATCGGCAGTTATAATGACCAGCCGGTATATCGGGTGCAGCAATTTTTGGAAAAACCAAATTTGCCCACCGCCCAACAGTTTTTCGCCAGTGGTGAATATTACTGGAACAGCGGTATGTTCATTTGGAAAACCGACAGCCTGTTTTTGCAACTGAAAACCCATATGCCACAATTGATGGCGCAATTGCAACAATTGCGTTCGGCGCTGTTTGAAACACCGTCTGCCGCCGATGTTGCCGCCATTTGGAACCGTATCACGCCGCAGAGTATCGACTTCGGGCTGATGGAAAAAGCCGCCGATGTGGCGATGGTTCCACTGAACGCGGGTTGGAATGATGTGGGCAGTTGGGCGGCGCTGTACGATGAACTGGCACAGACACCCGGCGAAAATGTGGTCGTTAATGCTACCCACCTCAATGTTGACTCGCATGGTACACTCATTCAGGGCAACAAAAAATTAGTGGCAACCATCGGCGTGGAAAATTTGGTTATTGTTGAAACCGATGATGCGCTGCTGGTGGGTACCAGAGACCGCGCCCAAGACGTAAAAAAAATTGTCGAAACGTTAAAAAAAGAAGGCAAGCAAGCCTATCTTTAAAAGGAAAACAGAAGGTTTATGGAAGCATATTGCGTAAAATGTAGAACCAAACGAGAAATGAAAAATCCCGAACCGGTGTACACAGCGGCGGGAACGCCGGGCACGCGCGGAACGTGCAGCGTGTGCGGCACAAAAATGTTCAAAATGGGCGCCTCTCCCGCCCACGCCGGGATACCCAAACCCGAGCCTGTCAAGCGTTCGCGCAAAAATGGCAAAACCCCCGTGCGGCGAAAAGGCAAGCTGGTTGTTGTGGAATCGCCGGCAAAAGCCCGCACCATCGGCAAATTTTTAGGGCGCGGCTATACCGTCAAAGCATCGGTGGGGCACGTGCGCGATTTGCTCCGGTCACAACTTTCGGTGGACGTGGAAAACAAGTTTACGCCGAAATATCGCGTTCCCAATGAAAAGCGTCCGCTGGTAAAAGAATTAACCAAAGAGGCGGCAGCGGCACAAGAAATCTATCTCGCCACCGATGCCGACCGCGAAGGTGAAGCCATCGCGTGGCATGTGATGGAATCTACCAATATGGACCCCGACCGCGTGCATCGAGTGGTTTTTCACGAAATCACGAAATCGGCGATAGCGGAAGCCTTTGCTCATCCCCGCTCGGTAGATTTAGACCGCGTCAACGCCCAGCAAGCCCGCCGCATTCTCGACCGGTTGGTGGGCTATAAAATTAGCCCGCTGCTGTGGAAACGGGTTCGCAGCCGAACCAGCGCCGGGCGCGTGCAGAGTGTCGCCCTGCGGTTGGTGTGCGAGCGAGAAGACGAAATCAACGAATTTGTGGCGGAAGAATACTGGTCAATCAAAGCGAAACTTGCGAGCCAAGACACCGACCTGCGCCCACCGAAACGCCAATTTGTGGCGAAACTGATCCAAATTGCGGGCAAACCGGCAAAGCTGCACAACCGGCAACAAGCCGATGCCGTGGCAGACGCGCTGAAAACACTGCCATATCGGGTGAGCGCGGTAAAACGCGGCGAACGTCGCCGAAAAGCGTCCGCGCCATTTACCACCAGCACGCTGCAACAAGAGGCATCGCGGCGATTGGGGTTCGGCACGCGCAAAACCATGCGCGTGGCGCAACAATTGTACGAAGGCATTGAGTTGTCTTCGGGCGAGCGGATGGGGCTGATAACGTATATGCGTACCGACAGCACCCACGTCGCCGCGCAGGCACAGCAAGAAGCCCGCGACTTTATTACTGAAAAATACGGCAAAAATTATATCCCGCCGAAGCCACCGCAGTACAAAACAAAATCGCGTTCGGCACAAGAGGCACACGAAGCCATCCGTTGTACTAAAGTGCATCGACTGCCCACCGAACTGCGGTCGGTGTTGAGCCGAGACCAATATCGACTGTATTCACTCATCTGGTCGCGTTTTGTTGCCAGCCAGATGGTTGCAGCGGTATACCAAACATTGCGCGTTGATGTTTCTGCCGGTGAATATTTACTGCGCGCATCCGGCTCCACGCTTCAATTTAACGGGTTTTTGTCGGTGTATCAAATTTTTGCTGATGAGGATGCCCCCGAAGATGATACGCAGGAAGGGAAGAATATTCCCCCGTTGGAAAAAGGCGACACGGTCGATTTGCTGAATATTCTGCCTGACCAGCATTTTACGCAACCCCCGCCCCGTTACAGCGAAGCCGGTTTGGTGAAAACGCTGGAAGAATTTGGCATAGGACGCCCCAGCACGTATGCTGCCATCATCGGCACTATTCAGGAGCGGGGATATGTGGAGCGGGACAACAAACGGTTGTACCCCACCGATTTGGGACTGGTGGTCAACGATATGGTCGTTAAATATTTCCCGGATATCATCAATGTAGATTTTACGGCACATTTGGAAGAAGATTTGGACAAAATCGCCGTGGGGGGTGTCGATTGGATTGAAGTGTTGCAGGATTTTTACGCGCCGTTTGAAAAAGCGTTGCATACCGCCGAAGCGAATATGCCCAAAGTGGAAGTCAGCGACACCCCCATCGGCGAAAAATGCCCCAAATGCGGGCACGAATTGGTGCTCAAATTTGGTCGATTTGGTAAGTTTATCGCCTGCTCAAACTTCCCGGAATGCCGCTACACACGCCCGCATGTTGAGAAAATCGGTGTGAAATGCCCCCAAGACGGCGGCGAAATTGTGGCTCGGAAAACAAAAAAAGGACGCACCTTTTACGGGTGTGACCATTATCCCGAATGCGATTGGACGAGCTGGAAGCGTCCGCTGCCCACCCCGTGCCCCGATTGCGGTGGACTGCTGGTGGTGCAGAGCAAAAAAACCGCGCAGTGTACCGTATGCCATCACCGGTTCGACCTTGATTCATTGCCTGCCGTCACCGTTTCTGAAAAAACGGAACCGGAACCTGCCGCCGAAACTGCATAATTGCGAAAAGGACTATTTTATGCCGCTCACTAAATTTCGAGAGAAAATGTCAGCCGCCGGATACGATGCCTTCATCGTCACTCAGCCCGAAAATCGCCGTTATCTGTCGGGATTCACCGGCAGCGACGGCGCATTGTTCATCACCGCCGCCGAGAAATATCTGCTCACCGATTCGCGGTATTATGAGCAGGTTGGGCGGGAATCACCTGAATGGACACTGATAAAAGCCAGCTATCGCACCGATGAACATCTGGTAAAATTGCTCGAGTCGTTGCATCTCACCGGCGCAACCATCGGATTTGAAGCCGATTATTTCACCGTGGCTCAATTTAAAGCGTGGCAAAAAACATTGCCGAACACCGTTACCCTGAAAGCCACCAGCGGTTTTGTGGGCGAATTGCGGGCTATCAAAACTCCCGCAGAGTTGGCAGCCATCAAACGGGCGCAAGCTGTCGCCGATGATGCCATGGCACATATTTACGATTGGATTCAGCCGGGCGTCACCGAACGGGATGTGGCGTGGGAACTGGAAGTAACTATGCGCACTCACGGGGCAACCGCACTGTCATTCGATACCATCGTGGCAGCGGGAGCAAATAGCGCACTGCCGCACGCCACCCCCGGCGACACCGTAATCGAACCGGGCGATGTGGTACTCATTGATATGGGTTGTGTGGTGGACGGCTATTGTTCGGATATGACACGCACGTTCAGTTTGGGTGAGCCGAAAAATTCGCAGTATGTGGCAGTGTGGAATATCGTTGAGCAGGCGCGAGCCACTGCTGCCGCCGGGATTTCGGCGGGATTGTCCAGCCGTCAAGCGGATGCGCTGGCGCGTGATGTCATTTTGGCGGCGGGGTATGGCGACCAGTTCGGGCACAGTTTGGGACACGGTGTGGGACTCGCCGTGCATGAGTTGCCGCCTGTCAGCTATGCCCGCGAGTCAGAATTGCAAACAAATATGGTCATCACCATTGAACCCGGCATTTATCTGCCCGGCGCGTTCGGTGTACGGTTGGAGGATATGGCGGTGGTTGCCGATGGCGGGGTGGAAATTATCACCTGCACGCCAAAAATTGCCACCCTTCCCCGAAGCTGATGGTGATGATTCTCGTTCATTATCGGGCGACCATTGGGTCGCTCTGTGTAGTTTTAAAGACGATCGCGCCCCAAAAATGAAGATGCGTTTCTTAACTTTACTTTCTTGAAACTTTATGTTAAACTATTATTGTAAAGTAAAATGATGAATTTTGCGCAACTATGGGGATGTGGTACAATGGTACCACATTTGCCCTCGCATTGATTTTACATTAGGAGCGTATTATGGGACCATCAGGAAACACAATCAATCGTGCGCGACCGCTGATTATTGGCGTGGTATTGGGTTTGGTTATTGGATTGGCGATTGGGCTGGTGTGGGCGTGGCTTGTCCAACCCGCATACTATGCCGGCGGTGCATATCCCAGCGAGCTGAGTGATTTTTACCAGCATACCTACGTGCAATCTGTGGCGGAAGCATATATGACCACCCGTGATGTGGGCGTTGCCGCCGAGCGGCTCAGCCCGTTTAACGCCGCCGATAAAGTGCGGTTGCTGGCGCAGGTAAACAAAAAATTTATCACCGATGGACGCGCTGCCGAAGCGACACTGACCGGCGAACTGACGGGCTCTCTTTTGCAGCAGGAAAACTGGTCATCCGATGATGTGAACCGGGGGCTAACCGATGCGGGCGCCACCGGAGACTTTGCGAAAAAACTGGGGCTTGCGGCTGGCACGCCATCGAACCCTGCGCAGGCTCAACAAGTTTCGCCGCCGCCGGGTTCCACGCCGACCCTTGCCCCTACCCCCACATCGCCGGGCAGTGGCACGCTGCCCCCGCCAAATGGAGGTGGGTTTAATTTAGGGCGAATGCTGCTCATTCTACTCTTTATTATTTTGGCAATAGCATTGATTGTGGTTTTATTCAATCGACTCAGAAAACCTTGCGCCCGGCGAGCTACCGCCCCTCCCATTGATATGCCCGAATATCCCGCCGTTGAAGAAGTCCCCGAAGGACTGGTGCAATTGGGGCAATGGACAGACAGTTTTGCGCTGGGAAATGATAATTACGAAACATCATTTAGCATTGAAAACGCCGACCAGCGATTTGTTGGCGAATGCGGAATTGGTATTTTAGAAGGATTCGCTTCCGGCTCGCCCAAGCGAGTGCTGGCTTTTGATGTGTGGTTGTTTGATAAAACGGACATTCGCACCATTTCTGTGCCGGTGATGAGCGAATACGCTTTTAATGATGATGTCTTGCGCTCTAAATTGCCGCGTTTGGCAGTGCCGGTTATGACAGAAGAAGGCAAAACCTTCGATTTGGAAACGTCGGCAATTTTGGTAAAAGCGCGCATCCTGGAACTGGATTATGGTGACGGACCACCCGACAACAGCTACTTTGCATCATTAAGGGTACGGTTGACCGCATACTTAAAGCCGGAAGCGGACATTGATGGCGATATGCCCATCCCTGAGGGATACAAATAATTGTTGATTTCACTTCAAAAGTGGGTAGTCAAAACGACTGCCCACTTTTTTGTTGTATTGGTATTTCAACTATGTTATAATTTATGTGATCAATTTTTTCTGCCGGGTCTGATAATCTAAAATTGGGAGCCAACGGTGTCAAACGTATATCAACTTTATCAATTACAGCAACTCGACAGCCGGTTCGATGCTGCGAATCGGCGACTCAAAGAAATCGCTGCCAATCTGGTGGAAACCGCAGCCTTAAAAAATGCCAGAGCGGTGATGGATGCCGCCGCCGCATCATTCGCCAAAAACAGAGCCTCTGTTGCAAATTTGGATTTGGATGTGAAAGGGCTTCAGCAAAAAATCGCCAAAAATGAAAAACGATTGTATGGCGGCAAAATTTCCAACCCTAAAGAAGCGACATCGTTACAAGAAGATATAACAGCTACCAAACGCTGGTTGGGCAAACGCGAAGAAGAATTGCTGGAAGCGATGATTGTCCAAGAAGAAGCAGAGGCCACGCTGACAGACAAACGGCAGGCATTCTCTGCGGCGAAAACTCAATGGGAAACAGAGCAAGCCGATTTGCTGGCGGAAAAACAATCGCTGGAAGCCGAAGCCGCTATGGTGACGATAGCCCGCGATAAACTTGCTTCACACGTGGAACGTGACGATTTAAGACGTTATATGGCATTGCAAAAGCAAAAAGGCGGCGTGGCGGTCACGGGTGTGCAAGATGGCATATGTTTGATGTGCGGGGTAGTGTTATCGCACCGATTGTTACAAAAAGCGTACGATGATTCGACATTATGTTATTGCGAAGGTTGTGGCAGAATTCTATACACACTGTAAGGAGACGTACCATGGCATTTAAAACGATTGGCATTGAAATTGACGAAAAAATATACAAACGCGCCGAAACAAAAGCCACCACCGATGGCAGTACCATCAATCGGGTGCTGGCGAACGCATTGTACACGTATGTCGGCGAAACGCCGCCCAAACCGCCCGAACCGGAAAAACCTGCCCCCCCGCCCGTCGAAACACCGCCGCCCGCCACAAAAAAATCAACCATTTATGTGGTACAATCGGGCGACACGTTGGGCGCTATTGCCAAAAAAGTGTATGGAACGCCAACCAAATATTACATTATCCAAAAAGAAAATAACCTGTCTGACCCCGGTAAAATTTGGGTGGGACAAAAATTAGTCATTCCGGTATTGAAAGACGAACAGCCGTCGCCACCGTCGCCCGTTCTTCCAAAACCCACTCCGCCAATTGAACCGCCAAAACCGGCTCCCATACCTCCCGTTGCCGATAGCAGTTCATTGAAGAACCTCCGTCCGGCGAGCATTGAATTTGTCGGCTCGCCCAATTTTAACAAACGCCCCACCGGCGAAATTAGCGCCATTGTGATGCATGCCACCGCCAACGGCACTCTGGAACGAGTGGTAGATTGGTTTAACAACCCCAACGCGCAGGTGAGCGCCCATTACACCATCGGCAAAGATGGCACCATCGTGCAGCATGTGCGCGATGAGTTTCGGGCATGGCACGCAGGTAAATCGGAATGGAAAGGACGAAAAGACCTCAATAGCTGGGCAATCGGTATTGAGCAGGTCAACTGGAATAACGGTGAAGACTCGTTTCCGGAACCGCAATATCAAGCCGGATTTGCGCTGGCGGCATATCTCTGCGAAAAATACCACATTGACCCGGATATGATTGTGGCGCATTATGATGTTTCGCCACACCGCAAAACCGACCCCAAAGGGTACGACATGGACCGCCTGCGGACAGAAGTTCGAAAGCGATTGGGACAGTAAAACGCCCCCAAACACCTTTAAAATTTCTGTCGATATTGAAGCAAAAAGGACATACTCATGCGCGTTTCTCGACATTTTTATATAGCCGTCATCCTATTTCTGATGGGGATTCTTGCCTGCGGTCCCGGTGGGCGATTAACCGGCGTGACTGAAACACCCACACCGACTCCCCCTGCTACCGAAAGCGTCTCCACCCCTGTTCCGCCGGCAACTGCATCCCCGACGGTTTTGAATACACCTACGGTGGCAGTGGCAACCGCTCAACCCATCGGTAATACCGGATTGCCGTTAAATTCAGTGGTGGAAATTTGGGCATTGGATGCCAATAACACGCCGATGTGGACGGGTTCCGGCTCTATTATCGACTCGACCGGATACATACTGACTAATGCGCACGTGGTGACGCCGGACAAAGAATTTCCCCCGATTGCGGCGCTGTTAATTTCTGTGACCCAAAAAGAAGATGAACCGCCCGTACCTGCATATCTGGCAGAGGTAGCAGTGGTTGACCGTGATTTGGATTTGGCAGTTCTGCGCATCACTGCCAATGCCGACGGCGCGCCGGTAGACAATGCAACGTTGGATTTACCCACCATCCCATTGGGTGATTCAGATGAAGTACATTTGGGAATGCCGCTGCGTATTTTGGGGTATCCCGGCATCGGCGGCGATACCATCACCCTCACTACCGGTGAAATAGCGGGATTTACCAGCGAACCGGGGGTAAAAGGACGCGCGTACATTAAAACCAGCGCCACCATCGCCGGGGGAAATAGCGGTGGGGCGGCGTTAGGCGCCGGGGGAGAACTGGTTGCCATCCCCACCGAACTCGGCTCCGGCAGCGACGCAGAAGTGGTGGATTGCCGGCGCTTGGCAGATACCAACGGCGATGGGGTGGTGGACAATTTTGATGCGTGCGTGCCCGGCGGCGGATTCATCAACGCATTGCGCCCCATCAATTTGGCAAAACCGTTGCTGGCGCGTGCGCTCACCGGCGAAACAGAACCGCAAGTGCAGGCAACTCCGGAACGGCTGCCGGTTGCCACACCCGAAAACTCCGGTGAAATCTTGTTCACTGACGATTTTTCAAATGGCACAGGTAGTTGGGGCATTGCCGATGGCATTACATTTGATGGCGATACTGTTCAGTTCAGCGTGCCCGATATCAATAGCTATCTGTGGACAACCAACAATACGGAATTTACTGATTTTGATGCGCAGATAGAAGGACAAAAACTGGGCGGACCCGATGACAATAGTTTGGGGTTGGTTTTCCGTTTTCAAGATGCCAACAATTTCTATAGCTTCGAAATTAGCAGTGACGGATTCTTTGTGGTCAACAAGTATCAGGATGGCTCTTGGGTTCCATTAACCGAATGGCAATCGTCGCCGGTGATAAAAACCGGATTTGCTACCAATCTGGTTGAGGTGGAAGGTATTGGCAATCAATATAGATTCTTCATCAATGGGGTGCAGGTGGAAACATTAACCGATGATGCCTTTTCGGGTGGAAACATCGGGATGATTGCATCCAGTTATACTGAACCGAATGTGCTGGTTGGCTTTGATAATATGTCGGTGCGCGTGCCGGGCGGCGGACATCAAATTGCCGGCGCACCGCAAATGAGCGATAGCGGCACGGCGGTGGTGTTGCAGGATGATTTCTCTGCCGCCAACAACGGTTGGAATTTGGATGATACCAATATTGTAGAACGTGGGATTACTGGCGGCGAGTTTTATTTAAAGGTGCTGGATACCAATACCGATGCCTGGTCAACCTATCCCCAATCGTTTGAAGACGTGACTGTGGAGGTAGACGCTCACAAAACCACCGGTCCCGACGTGAACAATTACGGGGTGATGTGTCGCTATCAGGACCCGGACAATTATTATTTTTTGCAGTTGGGCAGTGATGGAACTTATGCTATTTCGCGGTACTTAAATGGCAAATTCAGCTCGTTGGTAGATTGGGCGGCATCACCGAGTGTAAAAAAGGGGAACGAAATCAACCACATTCGCGCCGAATGTGTGGGTAATTTACTCAGCTTGTATGCCAATGGCAATTTATTGGCTTCCGTGGAAGACGATGCGTTGCATACCGGCAAAATTGCACTGGGGACAGGAACGTATGATGATGCCGGCGTGCAAGTTAATTTTGATAATGTGGCTGTGCGAACGCCCGCCGCAGAAGCGCCACCTACCGGCGAATTGTTAATATTTGATGATTTTTCCGATAACAGTAATGGGTGGACGGAAAGTGAGGACAGCGATACAACGTATGCCGTCAATGACGGCGAGTATTTTATCACGTTGAACACTGCGTCATATCTGTCTTGGGCTTTGGCGGGACACAAGGATTGGGGCAATGTGACCGTGGATGTGGACACGCGAGGCGTCTCCGGTCCGAATGACAATGAGTTCGGGGTTATGTGCCGTTATCAAAACCCGGATAACTACTATCAATTTGGCATTAGCGGCGACGGATATTATCGGTTGGCAAAGTGGGTGGACGGCAATTTTTCCGAGCTGGTTTCATGGGATACCAGTGACAGCATCAACCTTGGAAAAACCAACAATCATTTAACCATTATCTGTGATGGGTCAACGCTGGAAATGCGCGTTAATGGCGATACCTTAATTTCGGTTACGGATGATTTGCTACCCGCCGGTGGCGATGTGGCGTTGTTTGTGGGCACGTTTGATACGCCGGGAGCTACGATTGCCTTCGATAATTTGAATGTGACTCGTCCATAACAGGGTTAATTGCCAAAGTTTTTCCAAAAAGCCGCCAGCGAGTCGAACCAATCGGTGGTGCCGGTAATTTCGGTGAGCCACTGCGGCGGAAAGTGTCGTTGGTCGTCAATATCGCGGGAAAACCGTTTGTAATCAATGGGATCCTCCCGGTATGATGCAATGGCTTCGGTGTAAATATCCACCAGTTTTTTGGTGAGTGACGGTGCGGAATATTTCTGTGCCGTTTTTTGAGCCTCCTCACCCAGTTTGCGTCGCAGAGCCTCATCTTTGCTGATGCGCTGCATAGCCAAAGCGAGGTCTGTGACCGAGTTGGGCACGACCAGCCCGTTTTGCTCGTTGTGCGCCACATCGCGGTTGCCGGGAGCATCAACCACCACCACCGGCAGCGCAGTTGCCATCGCTTCCAGCGTTACCAACCCCTGCGTTTCGGTGGTGGAGGCAAAGGCAAATACATCTCCTGCCGAGAGATAGTGTGGCACGGCATGGTATGGCACTGCGCCAACAAATATCACCCGGTCGGTAATTTGTAATCGCTGTGCCAGCAGTTGCAATGCTTCGCGGCGCGGTCCGTCGCCCACCAGCATCAGGCGTGTATCGGGATGCCCGCTGGTCGCTTGGGCAAAAGCGCTCAGCAGGGTTGCCACGTTTTTTTCCGGGGTCAACCGTGAAACGGTGACAAATACAAATGTATTCTGAAGATGATATTTTTTACGGATTTTTGAGCCGTGTTGCGGGCTGAACTGAAAATGAGTTAAATCGACCGGGCTGGGCAGCACGCGCAACCGGCTGTCAATATTGGGGTGCTGATTGGCAATTCGTGTCCGCATACTTTCGGTGGGGGCGATAATTTTCACACTGCGCACCAAATATAATCGCACCACTTCACGGGTGAGCGTTTTAACGATGTTCTGATTGAACGGGATGTAATGCGAATATTCTTCGTATTGGGTGTGATGGGTAAAAATGTGCGGTAAATTTAACTTTCGAGCGAATGTGATGGCTTCTTCGCCCACCAAAACGGGGTGATGACTGTGGATAATGTCCAGCTTTAGCCGGGGAACAACCCAATCAATATAGGGCGAAACGGGTATCGCCAGCGGATAATTTTCTGCCACCGGGAGTCTCATCGCCGGATAGCGGAAAATGCCGTATTCTTCGTCATCGTGCCCCGGCGATTCCGGCGCAAAAACATAGACCGTGTGCCCCTGCCGCACCAACTCATCGCGGAAGGTGCTGATGGAACGCACCACGCCGTTAATTTCGGGTTTGTAGGTGTTTGTAAAAATTCCAATGCGCATAGGTGGCTCCCACAATGGAGTTTCAATGAAAATAGTGGAGAAAGCCAAAGGTAATGATATTATAGACCGCCATCAGAAAAAAAGGCAATCCAAATTATTAGATTGCCTTTTTTACGAATGCTGTTCCGGGTTATTCTGTGCCGGCGTCAATGCGGGCATCAATGACATGGTCGCCCAGTGATTCCAGCACATCAATGAGATGTCGTTCTTCAACGCCGGTTACTTTCAGTACAATACCTTTTTGAGCAGGGTCGTCAATGGTAAATGTGCCCACACTGATAATATTGCCGTTTTGTTCAAAGATGGCGGCGGCTAGTTTTGCCAGCACGCCTTTGTTACCCGGCACGTGCAGAGTCAATCGTAATCCGGTTTCGCCCCCGCCGAACAATTCTACCAACGCGCGGAAAATATCTGTTTCGGTAATGATGCCGACGGGGTGGTCTTCATCATCCACCACGGGCAACCCGCCGAATTTTTGCTGTGCCAAAATGTATGCCGCATGTTCCAGCGGCGTATCGGGGGTGGTGGTAATAACGTTTGCTGTCATAACCTTTTCCACCGTAATTTTACTGAGCAAATAGTTCATTTCCCATACGCTCAATGTGGTTGCGGGTGACGGCGAGGCATACAGCAAATCGCGTTCTGAAACAATACCGACCAGTTTGCCATATTTGTCAACCACCGGCAACCGTCGAAAATGGTGGTCGCGCATTAACTTCAGCGCATCTTGAAACGGTTCATTGGGGGTTATGGTGATGGGGGGAGATGACATATTGTCGCGTACAAACATTTGGGTTTCCTCCTGATTGGGTTACGCGGATGTTGGGTTTGTTTTAACTATTTATAACGGCTATCTTGACCATTTGCCACATTCTGATACAATCTTCATACATTGCCGTGCATCCATCGCACGGTGAGGAACGATACAAATTTTTTCAAAAGACACATTAGAATCGTTTATCAAGACATCGCTGGTGTCGTATGGTAATTCTACCAAAATTGTGTGTGATTGCCAATATTTAGGAGAAGGTCTGTGGCATTATTTCAATCTATTCTTTCAAACAAACAAGAAGCGCTTTTAAAGGCAGAACGCAATTGGCTGGCAGAATTGCAGGTTATTTTGGCGAAACTCAGTGCGTCCGAAGATGACCATGCCACCCTTAAACAATCTATCCGGCAATTGGATGAACTGTTTTTGCTGGTCATCGTCGGCGAATTTAACGCCGGGAAAAGCGCATTTATCAATGCGCTATTGGGGCAAACATTGCTAAAAGAAGGCGTTACACCCACCACCGCCGAAGTGAACATTCTGAAATACGGCGAATTGAGCCAGCGAGAAGTGGTTGAGCCGCATTTGCACGCTATTTTTGCCCCGGTCGAGATTCTGCGGCACATCAATATTGTTGATACCCCCGGCACCAACGCTATCATTCAAGAGCATCAAGCTATCACCGAGGAGTTTGTTCCCCGCGCCGATTTGGTGTTGTTCATTACCTCTGCCGACCGCCCGTTTACCGAAAGTGAACGCCGGTTTTTAGCGCAGATAAAAAACTGGGGTAAAAAAGTAGTAGTTGTGGTCAACAAAACCGATATATTTGAATCTGAAGATGAGCTGCGGCAGGTGATAGACTTTGTGGCTCGAAACACGGCGGCTCTGTTGGAAACAGAGGCTCAGATTTTTCCGGTGAGCAGCCGCAATGCTTCACGCGCCAAACATGGCAACCCCGCCGAATGGTCTGCCAGCCGGTTTGAACCGCTGGAACAGTTTATTTTTGATACACTGGATGAATCCGAGCGCGTCCGGCTGAAATTTCTCAATCCGCTGGGGGTGGGAAACCGCCTTTTAACGCATTATCTGGACATCATCTCCAATCGCCTGACGCTGCTCGCGGATGATTTTAAGATGCTGGATGATGTGGAACACCAATTGGCACTCTATAAAACCGATATGGAACGCGATTTTAGATTTCGGCTGGCAGATATTGACAATGTGCTGTTTGAGATGGAAAAACGGGGAAACGCATATTTCGATGAAATTCTACGGTTGCCCCGCGTGCTTGACTTGCTGAACCGGGAGCGCATCAAACGCGAATTTGAGCTGAATGTGGTGGCAGATGCGCCCACGGCAATTGAGCATCGCGTGAATGAATTGATTGACTGGCTGGTAAACGCCGATTTGCAGCAATGGCAATCCATTACATCCCATTTGGAACAACGGAAAAAGGAACACGAAGAACGCATCATCGGCGATGTGGGGTCGGCATTCCGCTATGACCGCGACCATTTGATTGATTCAGTGGGGCGCACGGCGCAACATGTGGTGGACGGATATGACAAAACGTATGAAGCGCAACAAATTGCCGAAGGCGCCCAGCGCGCGGTGGCACAATCGGCGATGGTGGAAGTGGGCGCCATTGGGCTGGGTGCGGTGGTCACCGCCATTGCCACTACCGCCGCCGCCGATGCCACCGGCATTATCGCCGCCAGCGTGATTGCCGCGCTGGGGCTGTTTATCATTCCTGCCAAACGACGCAGCGCCAAAAAAGATTTGGCGGAACGTGTCAGCGAACTGCGCACCAACTTGGTCAATTCATTGACCACCCAGTTTGACCGGGAATTAAAAAACAGCTTACAGCGTATCAACGATACCATCGCCCCGTATACCCGATTTATTCGCGCGGAACGCGGCAAATTGGAAGAAAGTAAATCGGAATTAACTGAAGCGCAGAAAACGCATGGTCGCTTGCGCACCGAGATTCAAGATTTGTAATAGAATTCGGACTTACGCAATTCGAGAGTCAGGACAAAAATCAGCCACGAATTTTCACGAATTTCACAGATTATTCTGAAAAATTCGTGCGATCCGTGTTAATTTGCGGCTAATATTTTTCTGCCGCGTAAGTCCTGAAAACTTTGAACCTTGAACCTTGAACTTTGAACCTTAAACCAAAAAAGAGGCGTACCTATGACTGACGGCAGTAAAATTTCCATTGAGAACCAAAATGTGCAAGACATTCGGGCGGAAAATGTGGCACTGCGCGGTGGCAGCGCTCGCGACGTTCATGCCACTACGGTGGATTTGTTGCAGGGCGGCGTGCAATCCATCACCGCCGACACGGTTTCGGTGCGGCAGGGCGGGGCGCAGACTGTTTCCGCCCGCGAAGTGACGGTGCGGCAGGGGGGCATAGTGCAGGTGGAAGCCGAGTCGGTCTCTGTGCAACAGGGCGGCGTGGCGCTGGTTCACAGCCAAAATGTCAGTGCGGCAACCAGTTCGGTGGGGGCGGTGCTGGCGGGCGGTGATGTTACACTTGACCAGTCGCTGGCAAAAGCGGTGGTGGCGCAGCAAAATACCACCATTGACCAGAGCGCGGTCGGGGTGAGCGTGGCGCGCTCAGCGGCGGTGAACAATAGCGCGGTGATGTTTTTGGTTGCCGGTAGAGTCGAAGGAACGGTAAAACCGTTGTTCGACACCACGGCAGCGATAATTTTCGGTGCGGTGGCGGGGCTGGTATATGGCATTGTCACCCGTTGGCGGCGAAAGTAAACGTGGTTCATACATTTTGAGGTGCGATGATGAATGTTGAAACGGGCTTAAAACGAACCGGCATGCTGTTACGCATGGCGAATCCTGTTTTGCAAAAAAGAGCTGCTGCCACGGTAGCGGATTTTCTCAACAAACGGCGTGAAGCTAGCTGGCAGGCTGAACACGGTGAAATCGCGGTTGAATCTGACCCCCCGCCCCAGCCATCGTGGGTGGAACGCTCGCTGGTGCCGCTGGTTTCGGCGGTAGTGCTGGGGATGGGTGTCGGCGTTACGGCGGGAATTTTGTGGGCAAAAAAGGCGGGTGAACGATGAATCTGGTCACTGCTGCTCAAATGAAGCTCGCCGAAGATGCCGCCAATGCGCACGGATTGAGTTATGATGCCATGATGGAAAATGCCGGACGCGCCACGGCAGAAGCCATCGCCGAGCAGTTTGGCGCGGCGGGAAAACGGGTACTGGTGCTGGTCGGTCCCGGAAACAATGGCGGCGACGGGCTGGTCGCGGCGCGGTATCTCGCCGAGTTGGGGGCGTCGGTATCCGTGTATATTTGGAAACGGGGCAATTTAACCGCCGATTTCAATTGGAAACGACTGTCGGTCTTTCAACTGCCGATGGTATTTTGGCACGAAGATACCGGGGCGGAGCAACTGAAAAGCTTTGTAGAAAACAGCGCCATTGTGATGGATGCATTGTTGGGAACCGGCGTTTCGCGCCCCATAACCGGCGATTTGGCAGATTTGCTGCGCATCGTGCGGCAGGCAATCGAACGTTGCCGCACGGTAGACCCCGCCGCGCTGACCGACCCCGTTGACCCGCCCAAAAGTGATGAAATCGGTCCGGTGATTGTGGCAGTGGATGTGCCGTCCGGATTGCACACCGATACCGGCGCGCTTGACCCGCTGACTCTGCCAGCCGATTTGACCGTCACGTTTGCCGCGCCCAAACGGGGGCAGATGTTATTTCCCGGCGCGGCATATGTCGGGCAATTGCTCATCGCCGATATTGAACTCGCGCCCGATGATTTTCCACCCCAATTACCCCAATTGATAACTGCAGAAGAGGCGGCAGACCTGTTGCCTGCGCGTCCAATTTGGGGACATAAAGGGCTGTTTGGCAAAGCGATGGTTATTGCCGGGTCGCAAAATTTTGCTGGCGCGCCCGCGCTCGCTGCCAATGCGGCGTATCGAGTGGGGGCGGGATTGGTCACGGTGGCTACCCCCGTCTCCGTGCAACCGATGGTCGCCGCAAACAGCATTGAAGCGACATTCATCCCACTTCCGGAAGCAGATGGCGGCATTGGCGCGCTTGCCGCATCGGCAGTGCTGGAAAGATTGCCGGGCTATTCGGCGGCGCTGATGGGTCCCGGACTGGGGCAAGCGGTGGGTACAGCGGAATTTTTGCGAGATATTCTAAAACACCTCCCTGCTGTGCCGCTGGTGATTGATGCCGATGCGCTTAATTTACTGGCGACGGAAGCGGAATGGTGGCGATTATTGCCCGCCAATGTAATTCTCACCCCACACCCCGGCGAAATGAGCCGATTGGCGGCATTATCCATCGCCGAAATTGAGGCGCACCGGCTGGAATTTGTCCCGGAAATGGCGCAGAAATGGAATGCAGTGGTGGTGTATAAAGGGGCATTTTCGGTGATTGCCAACCCGTCGGGAGATGTGGCAGTATTACCGTTTGCCAACCCCGCGTTGGCAACTGCCGGCTCCGGTGATGTGCTGGCGGGATGTATTGTCGGTATGCTGGCACAACGTCTTTCGCCATTTGAAGCGGCGGTAGCGGGGGGGTATCTGCACGGGTTGGCAGGGGAAATTACCCGCGACCACCTATGGGAAGCGGGCGTCATCGCCGGCGATTTGCTGTCACGACTGCCGCTGGCAATTAAAGAATTGCACGGTGTATGAAGGTAACCGTTCACCTCCCCATCCCCAATCAGTGAGCTTGTCGAAGGCAATGCTATAGTTTTTCAGAAAAT